>DATDRI010000409.1:0-2759 GCA_035291825.1 Vicinamibacteria bacterium
ATCGAAACCGAGTCTTGCTCTGGCATGGAAACGGGTTTCGAGGATAGCATACTCCATGCCCATCAAAGCGATGCGGATTCACCGGCACGGTGGTCCGGAAGTACTGCAGTTGAACGAGATCGATCCACCTCACGCCGGGGCCGGAGAAGTCACGGTAGAAGTGAAAGCCTGCGCCTTGAACCATCTCGATATCTGGACCCGAACGGGCATGCCAAATGTCAGGATCGAGATGCCACGCATCCTGGGCTCGGACGTCTCGGGAATCGTGGTCGAGACCGGAGAAGGAGTGACGGATGTCCCGCTGGGCGAGGAGGTCGTGCTGCAGCCCGGTCTTTCCTGCCGCCGCTGCCTACGCTGCCTGCAGGGTCGCGACAACGAGTGTCAGCAATACAAGGTTCTTGGTTCTCGGGTCGACGGCGGCTACACCGAACGGTTGAGCGTTCCCGTCGAGAACCTCCTTCCCAAGCCGAAGCGGCTCTCGTTCGAAGAGGCGGCGTCGGTCCCCCTGGTCTTCTTGACCGCCTGGCACATGCTGGTGGAACGCGCCCGTCTGCGGCCGGGAGAGGACGTTCTGGTATTGGCGGCAGGGAGCGGCGTAGGCATCGCCGCGATACAGATCGCGAAGCTCTGGGGAGCCCGTGTCATCGCCACCGCATCGACCGACGCCAAGCTGGCGCGAGCCCAAGAGCTGGGCGCCGACGATCTCGTCAACTACCGAGAACAAGACTTCGCTCGGGAAGTGCGGCGCCTCACCGACAAGAAAGGCGTGGACGTGGTCATCGAGCACGTGGGCCAGGACACTTTCCCGAAGAGCCTCCGGAGCCTGGCGCGGGGAGGGCGCCTGGTAACCTGCGGCGCCACCTCGGGACCGGACATCGAGGTCGATCTCCGCTACGTCTTCGCCCGCCACCTCGCCCTGCTGGGCTCTTACATGGGCGGAAAGCATGAGCTGGCAGAGCTTCTCCCTTTTTTCGACACCGGAAGGCTGAAGCCGGTGGTGGATCGAGTCTTTCCCCTCGAAGAGGCCGCCGACGCGCATCGGCGCATGGAGAATCGCGAGCAGTTCGGAAAGATCGTGCTTCGCATCTGAATGACGAATCCCCACCATGCATCCCCCGCACCGTCGAGGTTGGATGCGGGCAACGTGCTCCCTCGCGGCCGGCGGGCGGCGGTTACTATCGGCATCATGATGGGGCTTTTCCTTGCCGCCATCGAGCAAACCGTCGTTGCCACCGCCATGCCCACGGTGGTATCGAGTCTGGGCGGCCTCAACATCTATAGCTGGGTCTTTTCGATCTACCTTCTCACTTTCACGGTGAGCGTGCCGATCTGGGGACGTCTCTCGGACGTTTACGGGCGACGCAACTGTTACCTGATCAGCATCGGGCTCTTCATCGTGGGCTGCGCGCTCTGCGGGCAGGCTCACTCCATGACGTTTCTCATCATCTTCCGGGCGATTCAGGGCCTGGGCGGCGGCGGAGTCTTCCCCATCGGATTCACCATCATCGGCGAGATCTATTCCTTGCGGGAGCGGGCAAGAATTCAGGGTCTCTTCAGCGGCGTATGGGGAGTCGCCAGCATTGCCGGCCCCTTGGCGGGCGGACTCCTGACCGATCTCCTATCCTGGCGCTGGGTCTTCTACGTCAACGTTCCTTTTGGCCTGGCGGCGGGTGCGCTCATTGGATCCTATCTTTCCGAGCCCTCGCACCCTCGTTCCGGCCACTCCATCGACTATCGCGGAGTCGGCATGTTCTCTGCTTCCATGACTGCGTTGCTCCTGGCGCTCATTCACGCCGGAAAACGCGGCTCCCTTTTCGAGCCCGATCTCCTGGGGTTGGTTGCCGTCTCGGCAGGGCTGTTCCTGGTCTTTCTCAGGTGGGAAAGAAAGGCGCGAGAGCCGGTGCTGCCCATTCCCCTGTTCCGAAATCCCGTCTTCCGCGCCAGCTCCGGCATCGGCCTTCTGGCCGGCATGGGCCTTTTTGGCTCGATCTCTTTCATTCCCCTGTTCGTTCAGGGTGTGTTCTTCGGCTCCGCGATACAAGCCGGCTCGGCACTGACCCCCCTCATGTTGGGATGGACGATCCTCTCCATCATTAGTGGCCCCCTGCTCCTCAGGTTCGGTTATCGGCCCCTGGTGATCACCGGAATGGCCTCCTTCGCGGTCGGTTTTCTCGCCCTCACCCGGCTCGGCATCGACAGCACCTACCGGGAGCTCCTGCCGGCGATGGCGGTGCTGGGAATTGGCATGGGCCTCTCCATGGTAACGATGCTGCTGGCGGTTCAGAGCACGGTGCCCAGAGTCTTCCTGGGAACGGCCACTTCCGCGCAACTTTTCTTCCGCACCATCGGGGGTGCGCTCGGCGTCGCCATCATGGGCTCGGTCATGGGGCATCGGATGATCGCTCATCTAGAAGGCACCACCGACCCCGCGCTCAGCCAGCTGGCTGCCAATCCCGACTCCATCGTCAACGAAGCCGCTCGGCAGGCGCTGTCGCCGGAAGCGACGGCCTGGCTCCGAAGCGCGCTGGCCGACTCCCTGCACGGTGTGTTCGTGTCCGGCCTGGTCATCGCCTCGCTCGCCTTCGTGCTCTCGCTCACCTTTCCGCGCGGTTCGGCTCAGGAGCTCGCCGATCGCAACGACGAACCCCCGCCGGGGATATAATGGCCGCCAGCTCGAGAAGCGACAGCATGAGAATCACGGTGGTCACAGCCGTTCGGCGCTGGGGATGGGTTCCATGGCTTCCGCTCTTGGCCTGTTC
>DATDRI010000410.1:0-7616 GCA_035291825.1 Vicinamibacteria bacterium
TGCCTCGAACAGCAGCTTTTCCATGAAGGGATCGCCCACCTGTACGGTGGGTCGCTTCTCCTCGGCCGCCTCGTCGAACTCCGTCGAGGCCATGGTGGCTCCGTGGATGCCGTCCTTGCCGGTCCGAGCTCCGACGTAGATGACCGGGTTTCCCTCTCCCCGAGCTCGCGCCAGGAAGATCCGCTCCTTGGGCGCGATGCCCAGACAGAAGGCGTTCACCAGCGGATTGAGGTTGTAGCATTCTTCGAAGGCGACCTCGCCCCCGACGGTGGGTATGCCGGTGCTGTTCCCATAGGAAGCGATACCCGCCACCACGCCCTCGAGCAGAGAGCGGTTCTTGGGAACGGAGAGCGGACCGAAGCGTAGGGAATTCATGAGGGCGACCGGCCGAGCGCCCATAGTAAACACATCCCGGATGATGCCCCCCACCCCGGTGGCCGCACCTTGGAAGGGTTCGATGAATGAGGGGTGGTTGTGGGACTCGATCTTGAAAACTGCCGCCAGGCCGTAACCCAGATCTACCACGCCCGCGTTCTCGCCCGGTCCCTGCAAGACCCGCTTCCCCTTGGTGGGAAGCCGCTTCAGGTGCATGCGAGAGCTCTTGTAGCTACAGTGCTCGGACCACATCACCGAGAAGAGGCCGAGCTCGGTGAGATTGGGCTGGCGTCCCAGTTTGCGGACAATCTGCCGGTATTCGTCCTCGGTCAGATGGTGCGTCTCGAGGAGAGCCTTCTGCGAGCCGTTCATGATACCGAGGCGACCAGGCTCCCAAAGAGCCGAAGGCCATGGTCGGAGCCCAACTCCGGCTGGTAGGAACGATCCAGGTGCGGCATGAGCCCCACCACATTGCCCTCCTTGTTGGTGATACCGGCGATGTGATTCAGAGAGCCGTTGGGGTTCGCCTCGTCGGCGAGCTCGCCCGCCGGCGTGGAGTAGCGGAGCATCACCTGACCACCACGTTCCAGCTCTTCGAGATCGGCCGGGTCGGCATAGAAGTTCCCGTCGGCATGGCCTATGGGTATGCGGAGCACGTCCCCTTTCCTACACTCACGGGTGAGCGGAGATGTGGTGGTCTCGACCCGGAGATTCACGTAGCGGCAGACGTAGCGCAGGGTCTTGTTCCGCAGCATCGCCCCGGGAAGTAGTCCCGCCTCCATCAACACCTGGAAGCCGTTACAGATGCCGATCACCGGTTTTCCCTCCTCGGCCATCGAGATGACGGACCCCATGATGGGCGAAAAACGGGCGATAGCACCGGGACGAAGATAGTCCCCGTGAGCGAAGCCTCCGGGGAGCAGAGCGGCGTCATAGCCCGCCAGCGACGTCTCCTTGTGCCAAACGAGCTCCGCCTCCTGCCCCAGCACCTCACGCAACGCATAGAGAACGTCCCCTTCGCAATTAGAGCCTGGAAAAACGACAATCGCGAAACGCGGCATCACTCGGTGAGCTCCACTTCGAAGGTCTCAATCACCGGATTAGAAAGGACCCGGTTCGCCATCTCCCGAACGCTCGCCTCGGCCTCCTCACGCGATGCCGCCTCCAAAGCCATCTCGAAATACTTACCCTGCCGGACCTCCTGGACGCCTTGGTAGCCCAAGGTGGCGAGGGCGCCGCGGATGGTCTCGCCCTGCGGATCGTGGACGGAAGGCTTCAGGCGGACGAAGACTTTGGCTCGAAAGACCTTCAAGACCCGAACACTCGCTGGAAAATCGTGTCGACCTGGCGCATTTGGCTTTGGTAATCGAATGTCTCGTTCAGCTCCTCTGTGGAAAGCCGGCCCTTGATGTCGGGGTCTTTTTCGAGGAGAGACTTGAAGTCTTCCTTTCCGTTCCAGGCCGCCATGGCGTTCCGCTGTACGACCCGATAGGCCTCCTCTCGGGAGAGACCTCGTTTGGCGAGCTCCAAGAGCACTTGCCCGCTGAAGACCAATCCTCGCAGGGACTCGAGATTCTGCCGCATCCGCTCCGGATAGACGATGAGATTGTTCAAGATGTCCGTCATGCGGCGCAGGATGTGGTCGGTCAGAATGAAGCTGGAAGGCAGAATCATGCGCTCCGCCGAAGAGTGAGAGATGTCCCGCTCGTGCCATAGGGTGATGTTCTCCAGTGCGGCCTGCGAGTTGGAGCGAATCACCCGCGCCAGTCCCGATATTTGCTCGCACCCAACGGGGTTGCGTTTGTGGGGCATGGAGGAGGAGCCTTTCTGATCCTTGTCGAAGAACTCCTCCACCTCTCGGATCTCGGTTCTCTGCAGGCTTCGGATCTCGACTGCGATCCGGTCGAGCGTGCTGGCCAGGATGGCGAGGGCGCCCAGCATCTCGGCGTGCCGATCTCGACCCAAGACCTGGGAGGAGATGGGAGCGGGCTTGAGTCCGAGGCTCCGGCAAACCTTCTCTTCGACGCTGGGTGGCAGGTGAGCGAAGGTTCCCACCGCGCCCGAGAGCTTTCCCACCGCAACCGTCTCGCGAGCCCGAGCCACTCGCTCCCGACCGCGCTCGACCTCGGCGTACCAGAGGGCGAGCTTCAACCCGAAGGTCATGGGCTCGGCGTGGACGCCGTGGGTGCGCCCCACCATGAGGGTCCGCTTGTGGTCGAAGGCGCGGTTGCGAAGCACCTCAAGGAGCGCATCCAGATCGACCAGGATGAGGTCCGCCGCGTCCCTGAGTCTCAACCCCAGAGCGGTGTCGACCACATCGGAGCTGGTGAGGCCGAAATGGATCCACCGGCCGGCATCGCCGACCGTTTCCGCCACCGCCTGCGTGAAGGCCACCACGTCATGCTTGACTTCGCGCTCGATCGCGTCGATCCGCTCGATGGAAAAGCCCGCCTTCTTCTTGATCTCTCGCACCGCCTCGGCGGGGACGATGCCTTCCGCCGCCATGGCTTCGGCGGCGGCGATCTCGACTGCCAGCCATGTCGCGAACTTCTTCTGCTCGCTCCACAGGTGTCCCATCTCGGGATGCGTATAGCGGTCGGTTAGCATCGCCGACCGTCTCGGTTCTTCAAAAGGCCAGCACCCGTTGCGCGTTGCTCACCTCCGCCCTTCCGGGCTCCCGGAGGCGCAGAAGGTGGGTGGGTCGGTCGTGGTAAGTCAAGTGGACCCTGGGGACCGGATCTCCCCTCTTGCGAAGGGCTTCCCGGCAAGAAGCGAGGGCAAGGCTCTGGTGGTTGTTGGTTCGTGAGATATGGGCGAGAAAGAGGTGCCGAACCGACATGGGGAGTCTTCGCTCCAGGTAACGGGCCAGGGCCTCGTTGGAAAGGTGTCCGGAGCGGCTTCCCACCCTCTGTTTCAGCGAGTCGGGATAGGGCCCCTGACGCAGCATATCCGCGTCGTGATTGGACTCGATCAGGATCGCCTGTGAGCCCCGAAGCGCCTCCTCCACCGCGGGCGAGACATGACCGATGTCCGTGACATGGGAGAACCGGAGACGCCCCTGGTGGAGTGCGAAACCCACCGGCTCTGCGGCGTCGTGCGGTGTCGGGAAGACATCAATTGTCAGTTTACCCAGCTTCATGCTCCGGTTCGCCTTCAAGCGGAGCCATTCGACGTCTTTGTGCTTTCCGGCGTAACGGGCGGTGAGCCCGCGGAACGTTCCCTCGGTGGCAAGAAGCGGCGTCCGGTACTTGCGGGCGAACTGGAGAGCGCCGCGGGAATGATCGTGATGTTCGTGCGAGAGTAGGAGAGCGTGGATGGCGCCGGGGGGGACTCCGAACAACCCCAAGCGCCTTTCGATTTCCCGGCAGGCCAGACCGACGTCGATGAGCACGCTCACCGAGCCGCATGAGACAAATGTGACGTTACCGCTGCTGCCGCTCCCCAGGACGGAAATCTGAAAGCCTATGAGACTCCTCCCGCGACAGTATACTGGGAAGACCGCTCGAGGGGTAGCCCATTAAGCGACCAACCGCTCCGGCAGAGGTTTGAACTGCTTCAGATTGCCAACCGCCGTCAAACCGAGCGGCCTTTGCTCGAACATCTCGCCCGCCAGACGTATCACATCCTCCGGGTGGACGGCCTCGATACCGAGAAGGACCTCGTCCAGGGAGAGCTGTCGCCCGAAATACATCTCGTCCCGGGCCAATTGGGACATGCGGGCACCGGTACTTTCCAGCCCCAGCATGAAGCTCCCTTTGAGGTGGTCCTTGGCGCGGCGTAGCTCCTCCGAAGGAACGGGTTCGCGCCGGATACGGCGCAGCTCGTCGAGGACGAGCTCCACGACCTGCGAGCTGTTCTCGGGACTGGTCGCGGCGTATATCGTCAGATTGCCGGCGTCCCGGTAGCCGCTGAGGCCGGAGAAGACGGTATAGGCGAGGCCACGTTTTTCCCGAATGACCTGGAAGAGCCGGGAGCTCATCGTCCCCCCCAAGATGGTGTTCAGGACGTAGCTGGTGTAGCGGTCGTTGTGGCTCTGAGGAGGAGCGACGGTGCCGACGACCAGATGAACCTGCTCCAGGTCCTTCTCCCGGAAACGTACCGCCGCCGCAACCGCCGGCGGGAACTCGTGCACCCCATTGGCGGGCATTCTCAACGGTCGAAAGTAGCTCTCGATGAGATCGACCACCTTCCCATGCTCCAAGTTGCCGGCCGCCGAAACAATCAAGTTGGCGGGGGCGTAGGTCTCTCGGAAGAATCCCAGGAGCTGATCGCGATCGAGCGCCGCAACCGACTCCTGCGTGCCCAGGATGGGGAGCCCCAGGGGGTGGTTCGGCCAGAAGGACTCGATGAAGATCTCGTGGACCAGGTCGTCCGGCGTGTCCTCGACCATCTTGATCTCCTCGAAGATCACTTTCCGCTCCCGCTCCAGCTCCTCGGCGTCGAAGCTGGGGTTGAGGACGATATCGGCCAGGAGATCCACTACCTGGGGAAGGTGCTCGTCGAGCACTTTGGCGTTGAAGCTGGCATACTCCTTCGCGGTGAAGGCGTCGGTCTGACCGCCGATCGCATCCATCTCCTCGGCAATCTGGACCTGGGTTCGCCGCGTCGTGCCCTTGAACACCATATGCTCGATGAAATGGGAGATGCCCCCTTTCGCGGGCAGCTCGTGGCGACTCCCCCGGCGTAGCCAGATTCCCACTGCCACCGAACGAACGTGGGGCATGGCCTCCGTGACGACGGCCAGCCCGTTATCCAGAAAGTCCTTTTTAATCATATACTTACCCACACGAACCCTGCTCAAGCTCCGTGGAAGCATCGACATTAGCACGACGGCCAGCAGTCGGTCAAAGCGAACCCGGGTGACCCAGAAATTGAAAAAGAGGCACTAGCGGTTGGGGTTGATTGGAAGAATGACCCCATTTCGTGTAGCAGATAAGAAGGTATTTCGCTCCTCATGCGTAAGATCTCGCAGCTCGCGTTTGTTCAAGCCTCCAAGATGTACCGAGCCGATGGCAGTTCTGCAGAGACTTGTTAGTTTCCCGCCGGCTGCCCGCACCATTTTTCGAACTTGATGGCGTTTTCCTTCCCGAATGCGCAGCCGGAGCCGTAGCTCTCCCAGGAGGTCGACTTCGGCCGGCCGGCTGATGATGTCGGGGCCGAGAGGTATGCCCTTGCGCAGGCTTTGAAGCGCCCCCATGTGGACCGGCTCCTCGAGCTCCGCAATGTACTCGCGAATTACCGCGAAGTCGGGATGCGCCACGCGCTCCGCCCAGAGACCATCACTCGTCAGCAAGATGAGACCGCTCGTGTCTTTGTCCAGGCGGCCCACTGGAAATACCCATCGAGGAAGCGGGGGCAGGATGTCGAAGACGGTGACCTCGCCGGGTCCCCGGCGGTTGCTAATGACACCACGCGGCTTGTGGAGGGCCAAATAGAGATGCGGGGCGGCAGCAGGAAGGCGCCGGCCCGTGAGCTCGATCACGTCGCTATCCGGCCGCACGGAGAAACCGGGCCGCCTCACAATCGTTCCGTTCACGCGGACTCGACCGGATTCGATGAGCCGACGGAGGTGGCTGCGTGACCCCAGGCCCCGGCTCCAGAGAGTCCTCACCAGAGAAAGAATGTCTTCCTGCGGCGGGACGATTTCGGGCGTCGTCGACAAACTTGCTCCTCGAGGGGAGCTTAGCACCCCTATTTGTCCTGGACTAGCGCGCAGAGGCGACCCGTTGTTCCGTGCTACCATTTGGCCGATGGTCGAGAAGGAGAACCTCTACGGGCGCACCCGTTCGGAGCTCGAGGTGTGCGCCTCCCAGCTAGGCCTTCCCGCCTACCGTGGGCGACAAATCTACCGCTGGATCTATTCGCGGTCGGCTACCGACTTCGATTCGATGACGGACTTGCCGCGGGCCGTGCGTGGCAAGCTTGCCGAACACTACTGCGTCCGTCCCCCGGCCGTGATCGGCCGGCATCGCTCCCACGATGGTACGGTCAAGTTCCTCTTGGGGCTGGAAGAGGCCAAGAAAGTGGAAGCAGTTTACATTCCCGACAATCCCGAGAACGGAGGCAAGCGAGCGGTCCGCCATACCGTTTGCCTTTCGACTCAAGTGGGATGCCCTTTGAAGTGCACGTTTTGTTACTCGGGGACGGTGCTTTTCGCCAGGAATCTCACGGTAGGGGAGATTCTGGGACAGTTCGGCGCGGTGAGGAAGGCGTTATTGGCACCGACGGCTCGAGTGAACGTGGTCTTCATGGGAATGGGGGAGCCTCTTCTCAACTCCCAGGCGGTATTGAGCTCTTTGGCGGTGCTCACCGATCCCGACGGATACGCGGTGTCGCCTCGGCGCATCACGGTATCGACCGCGGGTCTGGCAGAGGAATTGGAACGCTTCGCCAAGGCTGGTCCTCCGGTGGGTCTGGCGGTGAGCCTACATGCGACGACCAACGACACCCGCGGTCGCATGATGCCGATCAACCGAAAGTATCCTCTGGAAGCGCTTCTGGAGACGGCGCGCCGACTACCCCTGCCTCGCCGGCGCAAGATCACGTTTGAGTACGTGCTCCTGGGGGGAGAAAACGATTCCGAAGCGGACGCCCACCGTCTGGCTGGCCTGCTGAGGGGAATGCCGGCCAAGGTGAACCTCATCGCCTATAACCCCTGGCCGGGCTCTCCCCATCGAGCTTCCACAACGGAGGCTACCGGCCGGTTCCTGGAGATTCTGTCGGGGGCCGGCTATACCGCCAGCTTGCGCCGAAGTCGCGGCGACGACATCCTGGCTGCCTGCGGGCAGCTCGCCGGGACGGACGGCCCGGCACCGGGAGCAATCAGCTCGTCAGACGCCGGTTAGGCGCGCCCGCTTTGGCGTCGATGTAGGTGGTCTTGCCCATCAACGTGCTCAGACGCCCCGTCAGGCGCCGGATGGGGCGTCAATCAACGAGATCTTGCTAATCAGCTTGTCAGACGCCCGTTTTGGCGTCGATATGGGTGGTCTTGCTAATCAACGTGCTCAGACGCCTGTCAGACGCCCGTCAGGCACTGCATGGGGCGTCAATCAACGAGATCTCGCTAATCAGCTAGTCAGACGCCTCTCCCCGGCACCTGTAGCTCTGGCATGGGCCGCGCCTGAAAGAGCAGCCGTAGAGGTCTGCCAATCCACCGCGTCCATCGACGCGCCCGGTTGGTTCGTGCGCTGTCGGTGGAGATGCCGGTGTTGGCGTACATCTGGCGATAGAGCTTCGAGATC
>DATDRI010000411.1:0-11364 GCA_035291825.1 Vicinamibacteria bacterium
TAGTCGATGAAGACCTCTCGCCAGCCCGACCCGCCGAGCTGCATCGCCACCGTTCCGCACATCTCCGCCACCTTCAGGTACGGACCTACCGCCGCCAGCGTTTCCGGATCCATCACCGGCGCGTTCACCGCCGCGGTGGCAGGCTTGCCCAGCAGCACCTGCAGCACTTCGCGGGCCACGTCCACCGCCACTTGCTCCTGTGCCTCGTGGGTGGAGGCTCCCAGGTGGGGCGTGGTAATCACTTTCGTGTGGTGCAGCAGCGGGTTGTCCGCTCCGGGAGGCTCCGTCTCGAAGACGTCGAATGCCGCGCCGGCCAGATGGCCCGAATCCAAGGCTTCGAGGAGCGCGGCCTCATCGACCAGACCCCCGCGGGCAGCGTTGACGAGACGCGCGCCCGATTTCATGAGCCGGATACGCTTGGCTCCCAGAAGATGCCGCGTCTCGGGCGTCAGGGCGCAGTGGAGGCTGACGAAGTCCGATCTCTCCAACAGTTCATCCAGTTGGGAGAGCTCGACTCCCAACATCTGAGCTCGTTCCGCCGGAACGAAGGGATCGAAGCCGATGACGTTCATCTCCAGCGCTCGCAGGCGGCGAGCCACCGCCGAGCCCACTTGACCCAGGCCGATGATCCCAGCGGTTTTGCCGCGGACCTCCATGCCAATGAACGACTGTCGCTTCCACTCGCCACGGTGAAGACTGTTGTCCGCGGAGACCAAGTGGCGCGCCAGCGCCAGTATGAGGGCGACGGTCAGCTCGGCGGCGGAGATGGTATTACCGGTCGGGGCGTTCACTACGATGATGCCGCGCTCGGAAGCCGCTTCCACATCGATGTTGTCCACTCCAACGCCAGCGCGCCCGATGACGCGAAGCTGAGACGCCTTCGCCAGCGCCTCTCGGGTGACCTTCGTCTGACTCCGCACCACCAACCCGTGATAGCCGGGAAGTGCCTCCGCCAGCTCTTCGGGCCCCATCCCGGTGCGCACATCGACGCTCGCACCCCCCTTCAGGATCTCGATGCCCTCGGGAGAGATTGGATCGGCGACCAGGATGCGGTGGTCCATCCTTAGGTGCGCTCTTGAGGAATAGCGTAGCCGAGCTTGGGCAAGGCTGCCGCGACCGCGTCGATCGCCCTATCCAGATCGCCCTCGCTGACCCAGCCCAGATGGCCCAGACGAAAGATGCGTCCCGCGAGAGACCGTTGGCCGCCCCCCAAGACCGTGTCGTAGTCCTCACGAAGAGTCCGCGTCAGCTCCTTACCGTCCACACCCTCGGGCACCGAGACTGAGGTTACGGTGTTGGACGCAAACCGCTCATCGGCGAAAAGCTTGAGGCCGAGCGACTTGACGCGCTGGCGCGTCCGCGCACCGATGCGGGCGTGGCGGGCGAAGATGGCCTCTTTTCCTTCACTCAACATCCGCTCCAAGGTCACATCGAGACCGTAGATGACGGAAAGCGTGGGCGTCCAGGGAGTCTGCCCTTTTTCCGCCGCCTTGCGATGAGCGTCGAGATCGAAGTAGAAGCGCGGCATGGTGGCCCGCTCCGAGGCTTGCCAGGCGCGCGGGCTCACCGCGACGATGGCCAGGCCGGGCGGGACGGCCCATCCCTTTTGAGATCCGCTGACCAGGACATCGATTCCCCATTCGTCGACGGGAAGGGGTATGGAGCCGGCGCTCGAGATGCCGTCGACCAGGATCAGGGCGTCGGACTCGCTTCTGATGACCTCGCAGATTTCGGCGAGAGGATTCGTCACGCCGGTCGAAGTCTCGTTATGGGTTACCAGGACGGCTCGCACCTCAGACTCTTCACCGAGAGCCTCTCGAACCTTCTCGGGCGATGCCGCCGTCCCCCACTCGAACGCCAGCCGACGCACGTCGGCTCCATAGGTCTCGGCGATCGTGCAAAACCGATCGCCGAAGGCTCCTATGTCGATTCCCAGGACGCGGTCCCGGGGACTGAGAGTGTTGACCACCGCCGCCTCGAGACCGCCGGTGCCACTGGCACTGACCAGCAGGACGTCGTTTCGCGTGTCCAGAAAGGTCTGCAGCCTCTCGGTCACTCTCTTGATCATGGCCGCCATTTCCGGTCCTCGGTGGTTGATCATCTGTTTCCCCACCGCGGTCAGGATCTCCGGGGGACAAGGTGTCGGGCCTGGAATGCGCAAATTCACTTTGGATCCTCCACTCGATTCATGTCGCCGGCTCCAAAGAGTCGTCGCTTTGGTAGGCTCCCATAATATCACCGTGGTACGGCGGCCCATCCCCCTTTCGGAGCGACGTGCTCTCTCGGCGGCGCCGGCCGGTCCCTCCTGCTCTTTCTCCAAAGGAGCCGTTCTAACAACGTGTGACCAAGACTGTCGTCCCGAGTTGAGGCTACCCCGCCTTTGCTCGTGTTATAGTTGGCGAAAGGCAGCCCCTCAGTGAAAAAGTTTGGGATTCTCCTGGCGATCGCCCTGTTGAGTGTGTTGAGTGTGTCGAGTGTGTTCGACCAGTCGGGCCAGTGGGGGACTCTGAAAGCGTCAACCGCGTACGCTCAAGAAGCGCCGCTCTCTCCCAGGGTCTTCAACCCCCAAGAGGCCGCTCAACTCGAGCAGGCATCGAGGGACGCGTGGCAGAAGCCTGGCCAGGTCGTCGCCGCATTGAAGCTCGAGCCGGGAGACGTGGTTGCCGACATTGGAACCGGCTCCGGCTACTTCGTTACCTACCTGTCCCGGGCCTCCGGCTCCTCGGGAAAAGTGTACGCGGTCGACATCCAGCCAGAGATGCTCGCCTTCGTGCAGCGAAAGGTGGAGGAGCTCGATCTCACCAATGTGATTCCTGTCCTATCCCTGGAGGCCGATACCCGTCTGGATAGAGGCTCCGTGGACTTGGCACTCATGGTCGACGTTTACCACGAGCTCGGCTCACCTAGAGCACTTCTCTCCAATATACATACGGTACTCAGGCCCGATGGACGACTCGCCATCATCGACTTCAAGAGTGACAAAGAAGCGGACAAGGTCGGGCCACCGCTCAGTCACCGAGTGCCGCAAACACGCCTGATCTCCGAAGTGGAGCGAGCTGGCTTCCAGCTCACCGATACCATCGAGCTCCTTCCCTATCAATACTTCCTCATCTTCTCCAAGCGCGAGCGACCGGCGGCGACCAGCACCCCCGGGAGCCTGTCCCAGTGAGCCCGGTCCTCGATCGGGCCGCCATCCAGCAGATCCTCCCTCACCGGGACCCGTTCCTGTTCGTCGATGAAGTCGTGGAGCTCGTCCCTCGTCAGCGCGTGGTAGGAGTGCTACGGATTCCGGAGGCGGGTTTTTTCCAGAGGGGAGCCGCCAAGGACGACCCTTGCTTCCCGGCCACCCTCCTCATCGAGGCCATGGCGCAAGTGGGCGCGATTCTCGTGCTCCATCCAAAGGAAAACCGTGGCCGGACCATCTACTTTCGGGCCATCGATCAGGCCCGGTTCCATCAACAAGTGCCCACCGGGGCCACCCTCCGGATCGAGGGCATCGTGCGAAGGATTCGCGGCCGCTTGGGCACCCTCCAGATGAGTGCCTTCCTGCAAGACGCGCTCGCTGCCGAGGGTCTCATGACCTTCGCCCTCTGAGGACCGGGCCCGCCGCAAGAGCTCTCGAGAACTCTCGAGATGCTTGACAAGGACTGGGCCCTGGGGTAGGCTTCTGCCGACTTATCCAGAGTGGCAGAGGGACCGGGCCCTGGGATGCCACAGCAACCGGCGCAAGAAAGCACGGTGCTAACTCCCGCAAGGCGACCCCCGATGTGGGTCGACCTGGCAGATAAGACCGGTGCCCTTCCCCACAGGAAGGGCTTTTTTATTGGATCCGGCCGACTGACAGGATAAAGCCCCCGATCGCCAGGATAGTCAAGAGCGGTCTCAACGGGATAGTGTGTCGACCAACCGGCATCCTCTCCCGGGGGGAAAGGAATGTCATGAGCTATCTCACGGGCTTGAAGTGCAAAGAGTGTGGTGCGGACTATCCTGCCGACCGGAGCTTCTTCTGTACCGAGTGTCTCGGTCCCCTGGAAGTCGTCTATGACTACCAGGAGATCGGTGCCCGACTGAGTCCGGAACGCATTGCGGCTCGGGCCAATAACCTCTGGCGCTACCGGGAGCTCCTTCCTATTACTGGTGAACCGATCACCGGTCATCATTCGGGCTTCACTCCCCTCGTTCACAGCCAACGGCTGGGCGAGCACCTGGGAGCTCCCGCCCTCTACCTGAAGGACGACACGGTAAACCATCCCTCGCTTTCCTACAAAGATCGCGTCGTCTCGGTCGCCCTCAGCCGTGGTGTCGAGCTCGGATATCGAGTCTTCGCCTGCGCCTCGACCGGTAATCTCGGAAACGCATTGGCGGCTCACTGTGCCCGCACCGGATTTCCGAGCCTCATCTTCGTCCCCAAGGACATCGAAGCACCCAAGATTACAGGCTCTCTGATCTACCAGCCCACCCTGGTTGCTCTGGAAGGTAACTACGACGACGTCAATCGCCTCTGTTCCGAGATCGGCGACGAATACGGCTGGGGGTTCGTCAACGTCAACCTCCGACCCTACTACACCGAAGGGGCCAAGACGTTCGGCTTCGAGATCGTCGAACAGCTCGGTTGGAAGCTTCCCGATCACGTGATCCTGCCCACCGCCGGCGGCACGCTTCTTCCCAAGGTGGCGAAGGCTTTCACCGAGGTCGCTCGGCTCGGCTGGGCAACCGGGAACGTACGCGTCCACTGCGCCCAGGCCGAGGGATGTGCTCCGGTGGTGCACGCGCTCCACCGTGGCGCCGAGGTTGTGGATCCGGAAAAACCCAAGACATTGGCGAAATCCATCGCCATCGGGAACCCCGCCGACGGTCCCTACGTGCTCAAGGAAGTTCGCGAGTCGGGTGGCTGGGGAGAGACCGCTACCGACGAAGAGATCGTAAGCGCTATCAAGCTACTAGCCGAGAAGGAAGGAATCTTCACCGAACCGGCCGGAGGGACGGCCCTGGCAGTCACCATGAAGCTCATCCAGCAAGGACGCATCGATCCCGGAGAGACCATCGTGGTCGGCATTACCGGAACCGGCTACAAGGCGCTCGACCTCTTCCCGCGGCTCGAAGTCGATGCGGTTTTGCATCCCCGCCTGAGTGCATTCCGCGAGTGGTACGAGGAGCACCCTCTGGCAGTACCCGTTCGGACATGATCGGAGGCCAAGCTCGGGTAAAGAAGTACGGCGGAACTTCGGTTGGATCGCCGGAGAGGATCCTCAAAGTAGCGCAGGAGCTGGTGGCGGAGCATCGCCGCGGCGTCCCTCAGGTGGTGGTGGCCTCCGCCATGGCCGACACGACCGAACAACTCCTGGACATGGCTCGGCGCGTCACCAAACGTCCGCGGGCGCGGGAGCTGGACTTGATTCTCACCACCGGCGAGCAGGTATCCATCGCCCTCCTGGCCATGGCCGTGCAGGATCTCGGCGTGATGGCAACACCCCTCACCGGAGCCCAATGCGGCATTCGAACCGACGGCAACTTCACCAGGGCCCGCATCCAAGAAATCTCCACCGAAAAGATTCAGGGGATTCTCGCCCAGGGAAACATCGTGATCGTCGCCGGCTTCCAGGGCGTGACCTCCGACCAGGAGATCACGACTTTGGGTCGCGGCGGCTCCGATCTCACCGCCACCGCATTGGCGGCCGCCCTGAAGGCCCCCGCGTGCGAGATCTATACGGATGTCGACGGGGTGTTCACCGCCGATCCACGGATGGTTCCGGAGGCCCGGCTTCTGCCCTGGATCAGCTATGAAGAAATGCTGGAGTACGCGGCCTCAGGCTCCCAAGTCCTCCATCCTCGTTCGGTGGAGGTGGCCAGTCGCTTCAACGTCCCGCTGCAGGTGCGTTCCGCCTTTCACAACCGTCCGGGAACCACCGTGGTGAAGGAGGAAGAATTGGAGAAAGTAGCGATAACCGGTGTGACCGGTGATCCCAAAATCGCACGCCTGGCGCTCACCCGGGTCAAGGACGTGCCGGGGGTGGCGGCCAATATTTCCACCGCCCTGGCCGAAGAGGGAATCAACATCCGGCTCATCATCCAAGGGATCCGACACGACAAAACCAACGACATCTCGCTCATCATCGCAGAGGAAGACGCCGAACGATCCGCCGAAGTCTTGCGCCGGGTGGCCGACGCGGTCGGCTCGGCCGAGGTCTTGGTCGACACCAACGTGGCCAAGGTCTCCATCATCGGCTCCGGGATCGCCAGCTCGCCGGGAGTCGCCGGCCGCATGTTTCAAGCCCTGGCGCGAGAAGGCATCAATATCGAGCTCATCAGCAGCTCCGAGGTCCGCATCGCCTGCGTCATCGCCCGGGATCGGCTCGAGGACGCGGTTCGCGCCATCCACCGGGAGTTCGATCTGGCCAACCTCGAGAGAAAACGCGTTGCCGACCCAGCCTAAGAATCCGCCTCGTTTTCGGGTGGCCTTGGCCGGCTTGGGAACGGTGGGCGGTGCCGTGATCCGACTCCTGCAAGAGGAAAGCGCCCGTCTGCACCGGCTCATGGGAGCCGAGCTCGACCTCACGGTGATTTTCGACCGCAGCTACAAGAACAAAGACGTTTCCTGGTTACAGCCCGCGACGCGGCTGACCGACTCCATCGACGAGTTTCTGGCCAGTCCAGCCGACATCGTGGTGGAGCTTATCGGTGGAGAGGAGCCGGCGGGTCGGATCCTTCGGGAGAGTCTGCAACGACAAAAGGCGGTGGTCACCGCCAACAAGCAACTGATGGCCGCCAGTGGAGGCGCCTACCTCGAGCTAGCGGAAAAGAGCCGCGCCTATCTGGGCTTCGAGGCGTCGGTGGCAGGGGGCATCCCCATTCTCCGCACGCTTCGCCGCTCCCTGATCGCCGATCGTATCCTTTCCGTCCGCGGTATTTTGAACGGAACCTGCAATTTCATTCTTTCCGAGATGGCGGAAAGCGGGCGGGGGCAGGCGGAGATTCTCGCACAAGCCCAATCGCTCGGCTTCGCTGAAGCCGACCCGTGGCTCGACGTTTCCGGACGAGACACCGCCGACAAGCTGGTGATCCTCGCCGCCCTCGCCTTCGGCCGTTGGGCACGGCCGGAGAAGCTGACCACCCGGGGCATCTTGGAGATCGATCCGGTAGACTTTCTCTACGCCGAGCGACTCGGCACCACCATACGGATGCTGGGCGTTGCCCAACGCAGTGAAAAGCATCTCTCTTTGTGGGTGAGCCCGTTCCTGGTCGATCGACGACTCACTCTGTCGAAGATATCGGGCGTGGTGAACGCGGTGGAAGTCACCGGGGCCCGGCTCGGCTCGGCCTTGTTCAGCGGGCAGGGGGCGGGCGGCGATCCCACCGCGGTGTCGGTCGTCAGTGATATCCTGGCCGCCGCGCGCTGGCGTCAAGGTGAGACGGTCTTCACCGCACCGCGGGTCGAGGACCCCGAGGCTTTCTCGACTTCGGCCAACGCGGAGGGGAGCGATTACGCGCCCCGGGACAGCTTCCCCTTCTATCTCAGGCTCTTCGTCGAGGACCGACCGGGGATCATTGCTCGCCTGGCGCACATTCTGGCCAGTCACAACATCAATATCGATTCCGTGCTGCAGGAGAGCTGGGCGGAGAGAGCGCGGTTGCCGTTCGTCATCTCCGTCGACCCCACTCCCCTCGCTACCATCGAGAAGGCCGTTACGGAAATGAGGTCTCTCGATTTCATGCAGGCTCCTCCCGTTCTGCTGCCCATCCTCCGCGCCTAACGCCGGGAGACTTCCGGACGGTGCCTGAGCCCGATCCCCAACGAACGGCTGTCCGACAAGCCACCTGGGGAATTTCCAATCGGGGTCAGCCGACTCGAAACCTCAGGGTGCCTCCCGCGTAGCGGATGGACAACTCGGATCCGGTGCGCACGAAAGAGCTGGCGCTACCGAGCGCCGCCAGAAACTGCTGGTCCAGAGAGCCCGGAGGGCAAAGCGCGCGCGTGCAGGCCAGCAGTCCAAAGGTTATCGAGTTACCGTCGGTCTGGTAGGTTCCATTGCAGAGATTGCAGTCCACTTCCGCGTGAACGGTTCCCTCGTCAGCGAAGCGAAGTGTGTAGGTTTGGGAGGCGGGAACCGGCAGCACGCTGCCGTCGTCCAGTTCGAACGCCTGTAACTCCCATGTCCCTTGCAGGTCCGGGACGTCACCGATCGACGTCGAGCTATCACAAGAGGTCAGCAACCAGGCGGCCAACAAGACAGCCAAGTCGTTTCTCGGCATCATCTTTTCTCCCTCTCCCCTTCTGCACCTTGTGCTATTGACCGCGTCGAGTCCTCCGAAGGGACATCCACGCGGAAATCATCGCCCCCACCCATAGAGAGACACTACCTCGGACGATCCCCAATCCGGTGATCTCGGGATTCTAGCTCGGCGGAGCTAGCCAGCATGCCCCGAGCCAGCAATCGCCGCACCGAACGCGCCCCTCGAGCGGGTCTTCCCCGCCTGCGATGTAATGCAACGACCGTTCCACACTTTGGTCGTCTCGCCCGCCGTCGTTCCAGATCTCCAATTTGTTGATTCTGAATGGGTTTCCGTTACGGGCGGGGTCGGCCGCCACGGACGGGAGAGGGCGGCCTAACCAAGAGAATAGGACAGTATCCGTGCAGCGAATGAGATCGACCGGATGGAATACAATGGGTCGTTGAGACGAAAAGAATGAACCGCATGGCCAGGTCGGTCTGCGCGACTGCCTTCGTCCTATTCCTCGCCCGTCTCGCCGGCACTGCTCCCTGGCCTTTCGAGGTCACTGACCTCCGCCAGAGGGAGAAGCTCGTCTTTCTGGTGTTCGGGGACGGCGGCACCGGCCAGGCGGGTCAGTACCGAGTGGGGCTGGCGATGTATGAGACCTGTCGCCACAGAGGATGCGACCTGGCACTGATGCTGGGGGACAACATCTACGAAAACGGCATTGAGGTGACCTCCGGGACGGATGTCCAAGCGAGCTATCGAGAGATCCTCGACCAGTTCGACAGGAAATTCGAAGCCCCCTACCGGTCGTTCCGGGAGATCGTGGGATTTCATTTCTGGGTGGCGCTCGGCAACCATGACTATCGGAAAAACGCCATCGTCGCGCTGCTGACCTACTCGGAGTTCAGCGAGCTGTGGCGGCTCCCCGCCTTTCATTACGACGTCCCTCTCTTGCCGGAATGGATCCAGATCTACGCCCTCCATACCGACACAGAAGAACGTAGGGATCTGAACGGACTCCAGGTGGCGTCTGCGAAAAGGACTCTCTGCGCGGAGCCCAACCCCGACCGTTGGAAACTAGTTTTCGGCCACCAACCCGTTTACAACAGTGGTCACCACCGAGGGGACTCGCAGGAGCAGCGCACCCGCGCCTTGCTGGAGACCCCCCTTTTTCGCGAGTGCGGAGTTCACGTCTATTTCGCAGGCCACGCTCATCACCAGGAACAACTCACCGCGCCGGGCTTCGAGCAGATCATCCAAGGCGCGGCCGCCCGGACCACGGGGAGTAACCACCCGCCCCGGCTGCCCTCCCTGCGACAGCGTCATTTCTCGCAAAGCTTCGGCTTCGCGGTGGTCGAGATCGATCCGGCGCGGATGCGGATCGATTTCTACGACGTGCTGGATACCCGCGAGAAGGCGGATGAAGTGACTATGCCCAGGCCGGAGGAGATCGTGCTTGCCTATTCTTGGTGCGGTACCCGCGGCGATATCGGCAGGCCGGAGACTAACCCCGAACCGTGTCCGTGAGGGGGCGATCGCTCCGCTTCACCGCCAACCGGTAGCTCCCTACTCCGTGAACGACTGTAGACGTGTATGAGAGTTACGACAGCGATCCTCCCATCGAAGACGTCGCCAAGAACGACTTCAGCGTGAGCACGTCTTGGGGTTGGAAGTTCTAGCACTCATGAAGAACGTGCCCATCGACAGCCAGAACGACCGCTTGGCTCGTGAAAGGGGTCGATGGAAGGGGATACACCCGTGGGCGATCCTCGACGGGTCGGTCATCCTCTATACCGTGCTCACCGCTCTCCTCATTCTCGCCTGCCACCAGAACATCGCCGACCCCGTGCCCCTTGTTGCCCTTCACGCTTTGGTAGTTCTGGTGGTATTCGTCCTCCCGCCGCGCGGCGCCCGCTGGGAGACGGCCACTGCCGACGAGCCACTCTGGCGATACGTACTCAGAGGAGGCGCCCGCTTTCTTCGATACGCCTACCCGTTGCTGCTGGTGGTGCTCTACTTCGAGGAGGTCCAGCAAACCGTCAACGCCATCGCGCCCGCCGCGCCTTATTGGTTCGAACCGAATCTATACGCCGCCGATCGCTGGCTCTTCGGAGAGCTTCCGGCGCTTTTCATGTCGAGCTGGGTGGGTCTACCCCAGGACGAGATCCTTCACGCCTTCTATTTTTCCTACTACTTCATAGTCATCGGCGGAGTGATCGTCGCCTGGTTCGGACCCAAGGGAACGACCGGACAACCCGGCCCCGGCTTCGAGACCGCCATCACCTCCACGGTGATCGCCTTTTTTCTCTGCTTTCTCTGGTACCTCTGGCTTCCCGCCCGCGGACCCTGGGAGAACCCCGAGCTGATGGCAGGGCTCCCCAAGTTCGAGGGGTTCCTCTTCACTCCCATCGTCGAGTGGATCATCGAACGAGGAGCCGTCTCGGGAGGATGCTTTCCCAGCTCGCACGTCGGCGGAAGCTGGGGGATGGTGCTCGGGTTGGCGGCCTCTCATCGACGTGCCGCTCTCGTGTTGGGTTTCTTCGCCGTCGGGATGAGCCTTGCCTGCGTCTATACGCGCTACCATCATGCGGTCGACGTTCCGGCAGGCCTCTTGGCAGGCGCTCTGGCCGCCTGGATAGCGTGGAGTCTAACGGCACATCCTGCGCCGTCCCACGCCGCGTGAGGAGGGAAGAACTCGTGAACCAAGATCAGCTGTTGCGGAAACATCTGGTCAGGCTACTGACCGGAAAGCGGGCGCACGTGGACTTCGAGACAGCCTTCTCGGATCTGCCCTTGGAGCTCCAGGGTAAAAGGCCGGCGGGTGCTCCCCACTCCGCCTGGCAGCTTCTCGAGCATCTTCGGATCGCGCAATGGGACATCCTGGAGTTCAGCCGAAATCCCCGTCACGTCTCGCCGAAGTTCCCGAAGGGATACTGGCCGGATGGCGGGGCACCGCCGGAACCGACATCGTGGGATCGGAGCGTCAGCGGCTTCCGGTCCGACCTCGAAGCCTTCCTACGGCTGGTCGAAGACCCGGCTACCGACCTTTATGCTCCGATTCCGGGCGGGACGGGGCAGACTGTTCTGCGCGAGGCTTTGCTGATCGCCGATCACAACTCGTATCACCTGGGGCAGCTCGTCTTGCTC
>DATDRI010000412.1:0-2173 GCA_035291825.1 Vicinamibacteria bacterium
TTCATGGTCCGTGTTGGATGATCCGAACGACACCAATGTGGCGCCTTCGGCCTCTCATCGGCCCGCCTGGCCAGAGCCGGAGGAACAGGAGCCCATTCTCAACCGACTGGGAGTTCCCAAATGGTCCTCGAGAGATGACCCTGATGAGACACCGACACCATCGGTAGGCATGTCTGAGGGAACCTCGCCAGAACAAGAACCTGCCAGGGAAGACCTGGCACCCCCGTCGTGGTCCATCCTGGACGACTCGCGCCGAGCCGCCCCCAAGGAAAAGAAGGAGTCACCGGCTTTAGCGGAGCCGTCCGAGGAGCTCGTGCTCCACTTTGAAGAGGAGGGGTCGACGACCACCCGCGCGCCGGAGTTTTCGACACCGTTTACCGATCCTATGGATGCGCCTCCGTCGACCGGCGAGCTCTTCATCGAGCTGGAGCCGGAGGAAGATGGCGGAGCATCGATGCTGAGTCCCATCCCGGTGGAAGAAGTGCACATCGAGGAAGAGCAGGAGCTCCTCATCGTCGTGGATCAGGATGCCTTTGCGGACTTGCCCGAGACTCTGGAGGAGCTCGCCCGGCGACCGTCGACGTCACCCGAGACGGTAAGGGCGGAAACGAAAGCTCGGCAAGACGCCGACGTTCTAATCCCCCCGAAACAAGAGCGCGTGGTGACTCCGGGGAAGGTGGTACGCGGTGCGGAACGAATAGGCGACGCCGTTGAATCGCGCCCCGGCGTTTCGATCCCCAGGGGTGGCGAGGCACCGCCAGCCCATCGATCCCCCGAGCGCTCGTCGACCCCGAGTCCGCGGCGAGCTCCTAAGGCCGAGCGGTCCTCCCAAAGCGTGCCCATCCGGATGGACGACGGGACTCCTATCAGTGCCGCGGGGCCCCACCCCCACGGCATCTCGCTTCGGGACTCGGCTTCGCCTCACCCTGCGCTCGGGCTGAGGACTCCTATCAGTGACGCGGGGCCCCACCACCCCCACGGCTTCTCGCCTCGGGACTCGGCCTTGCCTCACCCTACGCTCGGGCCGAAGGCTCCGGAAGCGGAGCCATCTCCCGGGCCTGTGGTCAGTAGGCGTCCGCGCCCGGCTCCTCACCAGGAGAGCTCCGGCGTCGCAGGGACGCGCCACCGAGCAGAAACGCCTACCCAGAGATCGACTGAACAAGGTCCAGAACCGGACGGCGACAAAGAGGTGGACACCGCGGCGCACGAGGAGAGGATGCGTGCTCAACGGATGACGCAAGGGGGAGGGGAGGCACGGATTCTCCGCGACGTGAAGCTGCATTTCAAGGTGCGGGACTGGGACGGCGCGGTGCGGTTATTGCATGAGCTCATAAAGATCGCGCCGGCAAACTCGCTTTACCGCGGGATGCTGGCGCGCGCTATGTCACGCCATCCCACCTTGCGTAGTGATGCCGAGGAGCATTTCCACGAGGCACTTCGCCTGGCGCCCCAAGATCCCGAGATTCACTACTGGCTCGGGGTTTACTATCTATCGTTTGGATTGAAGTCGCGTGCCGTCACCGAGTTCAAAACCACGTTGCGCATCGATCCGAAACACGAACCGGCGCGGAAACAATTGTCCGCCAGCGGGCAACGAGAAGATGCGCTGGGTGGCGTGTTCAAGAAGCTGTTCGGCTAGTTGCGTTCCAACTCATCTTCTCGTGTTTCATGGAGAAGCCGTTCAGAGCCAATCGCGCCGCCGGAAGAAGACATAGAGAGCCGAGCACACGAAAAGCATGAAACCCATCACCAAGGGATACCCCAAGGTGGATTTAAGCTCCGGCATGTGCTCGAAGTTCATTCCGTAGATGCCGGCGATCATGGTGGGCACGGCGGCGATGGCCACCCATGCGGAGATCCGGCGCATGTCCTCGTTTTGCCGTACGCTGACTTGCGTGAGGTTCGCCTCGAGGACGCTGGTCAGCAGATCGCGAAACCCATCGATCCGCTCGCTGACCCGTACCAAGTGATCGTAGACGTTGCGAAAATACTCCCGCACGTCTGGGTGCACGTGGGGCAGGGATTGAGTCGCCAGCTGGTCGAGCGGTAGCAGAAGGGGTGCCGTCGCCTTCCTGAACTCCATCACTTCCCGCTTCAGATAGTAGATACGTTCCGCCGGGTTGGTTCGCTTGGAGGAAAAGACTTCCTCTTCCACCTCCTCGATGTCTTGCTC
>DATDRI010000413.1:0-2511 GCA_035291825.1 Vicinamibacteria bacterium
GCGGGGAGGCTCGGTGGGAAGATGGAGGAGGACGCGACGGACGACGCGCCCTAGACCGGCGAGCGCTTCCTTACGCAAGTTGGCTATGCCCAGGTAGTCGGCGAGCAGATAGTAGCCATCGAGCTTGATGAGTGGGTTGAAATTGAAGAGCGTCTTGACTCCGCCGACCGCCACCACGATGAAGCAGACCCGTGAGAGAAAGGCATCCGGCGCGAGGATCCTCCAGGCCAAGACCGCTACCGCCCAGATGAAGAGCTCGAAGAACCCTCCCGCGAAGATGACCCACAGCCGCTGCCGCTTCTCCTTGAAGAGGTACGTGTCGCTCACGTTGCAATAGAAGCAAGGCACGAAGTACATGAACAGGAAACCCATGTCCTGCACTCGTCCGCCGAAGTGGCGGCAACAGATGCCGTGCGCCAGCTCATGAAGTGCCGTCACCACCGAGACCGTGAGGTAGATGAGGAGGAGACTCTCGATACTGAAGATCGTTCCCAGACTGAAAATCAGATCTCCCCGGTTGAGGAGGGCGATGACGGTCGCCACCGCGATGGTAAGCACCATCACCGTGACGAAGGCGGGCGTTAGACACCATCTGATCTTGGGATAGAGCCAGTCCAGGAGTCTCTCCGGACGAACGAGGGGTACCTTCAGGAACAGAATGCGCGACCACCAGCTCTCTGCCCGGCCGTCGCGCGAAGGAGCGAAGTGCTCCCCTACCGGCGTGCGGCTTCCATCCACCAGGAGTCCAAGGTCGAGGAATTTCTCCACGAAGCGACCCAGAACCTCCGGACCGATGAGGACACGATGCTTTTCGGACGCCCGGCGTCTTACTTCCTCGAAGGACGTCTGGCCGTCGAACTGGGTAATCAGAAAATGCTCGAGCGCCTTGATTCGAAAGAAGCGTTGTTGCACCGGATCCTTGATGACGAAGTACGTCGTGCCTTCCTCTTCCACCTGCTCGATCACCAGATCGGCCCGCAGAGCCAGATCCACACCCAAGGGTTCTTGGGCGGCGCCTTCCGTCGCGGGATGCGGCGTGGTGAGGGATGGGGAAGCGGGGCGCTTCAGTCGGAAGATGAACCCACACTTGGGGCAGCGCAGGCCGGCGGGGCGTTGCCCCGGCCTCTCCCTCAAGGGTATTTCCCTGGAGCAGCGCTTGCAGCGGACCTTGTCTCGGTCGACCGACACTGGGTTCCTTTCCGTCAAGTCACGCTTCCCGAAAGAGATATGTCCGAGTGCGGCTATTTTAGGTGAGATGCAGCGCACCGGACAAGCAGAAAACGGGCAGCCGCTGGATTCGCTAAACCCTGGATTCGCTAAACCATTGATAAGGTGTGGCCTATGTCGTATACTCCACCCCTAGCGTTTACTCTGCGGCCCGTTTCGGGCCATTTCCAACATCGAGGAGAGAGCGATTTCTAGCGGGAGCCATGTCGGAGAGTCGAGCAAGGAGGGCCTGGGCGCGATGGAAGGTCATCGCGAAGAAGATAGGGAATTTCCAGAGCCGCGTCATTCTGACCCTGTTCTACCTTCTGATCGTTCCCATTTTCGCCCTCATCGTGAAGGTCTTCAAAGACCCCCTGCATCTCCGCTCGTCGGAGGGGGAGTCCTATTGGCGGGAGCGAACCACGCCCCCGCCGACGGAGTCGAGTGCTCGGAGGCAGTTCTAAATGCTGTTCAAACTGTCGGGAACCAATAAAGAACGTTCAGCGATCCGAACGGCTCTGCCATGGGACGGCCGCCACCTTAGACTCGCCAACTTGGAACGGCACTAACCGATGTACGTCTTGGGTATCTCCTGCTTCTTCCATGATGCCGCCGCGGCGCTGGTGAAGGACGGCCTCCTGGTAGCGGCGGCGGAGGAGGAGCGGTTCACGCGCAAGAAGCACGACTACAGCTTCCCGGAGAACGCCATCCGGTTCGTCCTGGACTCGGAGGGTATCCGGGGTCAGGATCTGGATTACGTCGCCTTCTTCGAAAAGCCCTTCCTGAAGTTCGAGCGGATTCTCATGACCTCGCTCCAGATGTTCCCTCGTGCGCTGCCGGTGTTTCGCGAGGCCATGATCACATGGATGCTGGACAAGCTTTGGGTCAGTGCGCTCATCACCGAGAAGGTCGGCGTCCCTCGGGAGAAGATTCTGTTCTCGGAGCATCACTTGTCCCATGCGGCGAGCGCCTATCTATGTTCTCCTTTCGATGAGGCCGCCATCCTGACCGTGGATGGAGTAGGTGAGTGGGCGACCGCGAGCTATGGCGTCGGCCGGGGGAACGAGGTCAAGCTCGAGCGACAGATCGAGTTCCCCCACTCTCTGGGGCTCCTTTACAGCGCCTTTACCGCTTTCCTCGGCTTCGAAGTGAACGAAGGCGAGTACAAGGTGATGGGGATGGCGCCTTACGGAGAGCCTCGCTACGTGGACAAGGTTCACAAGCTGGTTCGTACGAACGGGGACGGCTCCTTCCACCTCGACATGGATTATTTCGCTTTCCATCACTCGACGAAGGAGTCCTACA
>DATDRI010000414.1:0-1663 GCA_035291825.1 Vicinamibacteria bacterium
CTACATCGCCAACGCCGCCGTCCTGGTGCCCACCTTCAACGACCCCAACGATCGGGTGGCGCTCGGCATTCTGAGCGAACTATTCGGGGATCGTCCAGTGGTCGGCATCCACGCCGTGGATTTGGTATGGGGGCTGGGGACTCTTCATTGCCTCACCCAGCAACAACCTGCGATCTCGGCGAGTCCGCCTCCGATGCGGCGGAAGTAACTCAAAACATCCCAAGCTGGAGTCGGGCCGCGTCGGTCATCATATCCGGCGTCCAGGGTGGCTCCCAGACGACCTCGACCTTGGCGGAGCTCACGCCCTCGATTTTCGCCACCTTGTTCTCGATCTCGGGGGGGAGAGACCCGGCCACCGGGCAGGCGGGCGACGTCAGCGTCATGCGAATAGAAACCGCCCCCGACGGGTCGACGTCGATACCGTAGACCAAACCCAGCTCGTGGATGTTCACGGGGATCTCGGGGTCATAGCAGGTCCTCAGGACCTCGACGACCTTGCTCTCCAGATCCTGAGGGGCCGTTGTCTCAGCGCTCGTCTCAGCGTCGGCCGTTGCCTTCGATTCGTTCATTTCGGTCATCTTCGTTACTCCGTGGATATGGCTTCCTGGTGATTCGAAAGCGCGGCCCGCAGAGTGTGCCAGGCCAGGGTCGCGCACTTGACCCGAATGGGAAACTCCTGAACCCCCGCGAAGACCGCCAGCTTGCCGAGACCCTCGGTTCCCTCGCCCCGCTGCACCTTCCCGGTCACCAGGTCATGGAACCGACCGAAGAGGGCTTCCGTATCAGCCATGGTTTTCCCTTTCAGACTCTCCGTCATCATGGAAGCCGACGCCGTCGAGATGGCGCAGCCCGCGCCCTGGAAGGAGACGTCCTCAATCCTTCCGTCCTTGAGAGTCACGAAAACAGTGACTCGGTCGCCGCACAAGGGGTTGTGACCCTTGGCGTGATGCGCAGCGTTCTCTATCTCGCGAAAATTTCGGGGCTTCTTACTATGATCCAGGATGACTTCCTGATAGAGCTCGCGAAGTCCCTCCATCAACGAAACACCTCGATGACCTTGTGGATTCCGGCCACCAGTAGGTCGAGCTCCGCCTTGGTATTATAGAAAGCGAGCGAGGCGCGCGCGGTGGCTGGGATCCCGAACCGGTCCATGACCGGCTGCGCGCAATGGTGACCGGTCCGGACGGCGATGCCGTCTTGGTCCAATATGGTCCCTACGTCGTGAGGATGGACTCCCTCCAAGGTGAAGGACAGGACGGCCGCCTTTTCTCGCGCCGTTCCCACCAACTCGAGCCCAGGGATCTCGGAGAGTGCCTGAGTCCCATAATCGAGAAGCTCGTGCTCGTAGGCGCCGATCGCCTCCATCCCGATTCCATCCAGGTAATCGATGGCGGCGCCAAGACCCACAACGTCCGCGATGTTGGGCGTTCCCGCCTCGAACTTGTAAGGAAGCCGGTTGTAGGTCGTCTTCTCGAAGCTGACCGAGCTGATCATGTCGCCCCCGCTCTGGTAAGGGGGCATCGCCTCCAGAAGCGCCTCCTTCCCGTAGAGAACGCCCACCCCGGAGGGTCCAAACATCTTGTGACTCGAGAAGGCGTAGAAATCGACGCCCAGCTCCCGCACGTCGATGGCCATGTGCGGCACCGCTTGAGCGCCATCGAGG
>DATDRI010000415.1:0-4906 GCA_035291825.1 Vicinamibacteria bacterium
TCTACACCGAGTGGCCGGGAAGAAGTCCCGACCTGGTCGAGGACCAGATCACCTATCCCATCGTCTCCGCCATGCTGGCGGCGCCCCACGTAACGGTCGTGAGGGGCATCTCCGACTACGGCTTTTCGTACGTCTACGTCATTTTCGACGAGGGCACCGACATTTATTGGGGGCGAAGCCGGGTGCTCGAGTACATGAGCAAGATTCAAGGGAAGCTCCCCGAAGGCGTCTCTCCAGTCCTCGGACCCGATGCCACCGGGGTCGGCTGGGCCTTCGAGTACGCTCTCGTCGACCGGAGCGGCCGGCACAACCTGGCCGAGCTTCGCTCCTTCAATGACTGGTACGTCCGCTACTGGCTCGAAAGCGTTCCCGGTGTGGCCGAGGTGGCGACCGTCGGGGGCTTCGTCAAGCAGTACCAGGTGAACGTCGATCCGAATCGTCTCGCTGCGTTTCACATCCCTCTCCATCGGGTGATCGACGTGATCCGCAGGAGCAACAGCGACGTAGGAGGGCGAGTCGTGGAGCTCACGGGGAAGGAGTACCTGGTGCGCGGCCGCGGCTACATCCGCTCGATCGAAGACATCGCCAATCTGGCCGTGGGCACGGACGGAAACGGAACTCCCATCCTGGTAAGGAACGTCGCTCGAGTCGAGCTCGGGCCGGACATGCGCCGAGGGGTCGCGGAGCTGAACGGTGAAGGAGAGGTGACGGGAGGCATCGTCGTCGTCCGCTACGGCCAGAACGCTCTGGACGTGATCGAACGCGTAAAAGCCAAGCTCGAGGAGGTGACAGGATCCTTCCCCGAGGGAGTGGAGCCGGTCACGACGTACGATCGCTCGGATCTGATCCTCCGTTCCATCGAGACCCTCACTCACACGCTCATCGAAGAGCTCATCATCGTGAGCCTGGTCATTCTTCTCTTCCTTCGCCACCTACCGAGCGCGGCCATCCCCATCATCACCATCCCCATTGCCGTCGTCCTCTCTTTCATCCCGATGTACTGGAGCGGGCTCACTTCCAACATCATGTCTCTCTCCGGAATCGCCATTGCGATCGGCGCTCTGGTGGATGCCGCCATCGTGGTCGTGGAGCAGACCCACAAGAAGCTCGAGAAATGGGAGGCGGAAGGGAGGAGAGGAGACCACCGGCGGGTCATCGTGGATGCCGTCAAAGAAGTGGGAGGTCCCAGTTTCTTCGCGCTTCT
This sequence comes from Vicinamibacteria bacterium, assembly GCA_035291825.1. Taxonomy (GTDB): domain Bacteria; phylum Acidobacteriota; class Vicinamibacteria; order Marinacidobacterales; family DATDRI01; genus DATDRI01. Next base: position 1,205 of record DATDRI010000415.1, read on the forward strand.
CGTCATCGCCGTCTCCTTCATCCCCATCTTTGCGCTTCAGGCTCAGGAGGGCCGGCTGTTCAAGCCCCTGGCTTTCACCAAGACCGCGTCGATGGCCATCGCGGCGGTCCTCGCGATCACGCTGGATCCGGCGGTGCGGCTTCTTTTCACGCGGCTCGATCCTTTTCGGTTCCCACCGTTATCGCTATCGAGGCTTTTGAACCGTGTGGTCATCGGAAAGATCGAGCCCGAAGAGAAGACCTGGATCAGCCGGGCGCTCATGGCGCTCTACCATCCGGCTCTCCTCTTCGTCCTGAGGAACCGCTGGAAAGTCCTTGTCGCCGCGGCGCTGGTGGTCGCCCTCACCATCCCGGTCTACCTGAGCCTGGGCTCGGAGTTCATGCCCCCCTTGAACGAGGGAACCATTCTCTACATGCCCATCACCCTCCCCGGTATCTCGGTGACCGAGGCCTCGAAGTACCTCCAGATCCAGGACCGCCTGCTGATGCAGTTCCCCGAGGTCCAGAGCGTCTTCGGGAAGATCGGCAAGGCCGAGACGTCGACCGATCCCGCGCCGCTCAGCATGGTGGAAACCACGGTGGTTCTGAAGCCCGAGAGCGAGTGGCGCAAGGTCCGGCGCGAGAGGTGGTACTCGAGCTGGGCCCCCGAATTCGCGAAGCCTCCCTTGCGTCGGATTTGGCCGGAGGAGACCCCTCTCCATTGGGAAGAGCTCATAGACGAGATGGACCGCGCCGTCCAGATACCCACTTTCGCCAATGCCTGGCTTTTCCCGGTGCGCACCCGCATCGACATGATCACCACCGGCATACGAACCCCGGTGGGAATCAAGGTCCTCGGTCCGGACCTCCAGACCATCGAGCGCATTGGGCTGGAGCTAGAAAAGGTCCTGCAAGAAGTACCCGGCACCAGGAGCGCTTTCTTCGAGCGGGTGACTGGCGGCTACTACCTGGACTTCGTGGTGAAGCGCGAGGAAGCCGCTCGGTACGGTCTTTCGGTGGGGGAGGTCAATGACATCGTGGAATCGGCAATTGGCGGGAAGAACATCACCACCACCGTCGAGGGCCGCGAGCGCTACCCCGTCAACGTCCGGTATGCCCGTGAGCTTCGGGACGATCTGGAAAAGCTCCGCCGCGTTCTGGTCCCCGCCCCCACCGGCGCTCAAGTGCCCCTCGAGCAGCTCGCCTCCATCTCCCTCCGCACCGGTCCACCGATGATCAAGAACGAAGAGGGCTTCAAGGCCGGCTTTCTCTACGTGGACGTGACGGGGAGGGACCTGGGTAGCTACGTAGAGGAGGCCAGAAGGCTCGTCGAAGAGAGAGTCGAGCTTCCGGCGGGCTACCAGCTCGCCTGGAGCGGGCAGTACTAATACATGTTACGCGTGCGGGAGCGCCTGAAGGTGATGGTTCCTCTGACGCTCGCGATCATCTTCCTGCTCCTGTATTTCAACACCGGCTCCCTGGTCAAGACTTTCATTATCCTGCTGGCGGTTCCCTTTTCGGCGGTAGGAGCCATCCTCTTTATCTACTTCCTGGACTACAACGTTTCGATCGCGGTCTGGGTGGGACTGATTGCTCTACTGGGAGTGGACGCCGAAACCGGCGTCTTCATGCTTCTCTATCTCGACCTGGCCTACCAGCAGGCCCGGAAAGAAGGAAGGATGAGGAGCCAGGAGGATCTCAAGGAAGCCATCGTGGAAGGAGCGGTCAAGCGGCTCCGGCCCAAGGTCATGACGGTAGCGGTCATGTTCATGGGCTTGGTCCCCATCATGTGGTCCACCGGAGCGGGCTCCGACGTGATGCGCCGCATCGCCGCCCCGATGATTGGGGGCATTTTTACTTCTTTTGTGATGGAGCTTCTGGTCTACCCGGTCATTTACGAGATCTGGAAAGGGCGGGAGATCCGGCGGGAGGCCATCCCGGCCACTGCCTGAGATCCCGATATTCAATATTATAAGGGGGGACACATGAAAGAGTAAGCTCTTTGAGCCTGCCGCGGGTAGACTCTGAATCACGTCTCTGGTTCCACGCCTGTGCGAAGAGCGGGAAGCGCCCGTTGGGTGGAAGACGCATCCCTGGAAGGCGTTCGCTTCGCTCGGGCAGAAAACGCGTGCCATGCGCGAAAGCCAAGAAGGGCCGCGAGAATCGTCCCGTACGCCACCGGACGAAGGGTATCGGCCTTGACGAGCCACAGGTAGTGCACGACGGCCGAAGCCGCGCTCACGTAGATCAGGCGATGCAAGAGCCGCCACCTCCTGCCGCCCAGGCGCTGGATCATCGCCGTGGTGGAGGTGACCGCAGCGGAACGAGCAGGACGAATGCGGCGAGCCCACGGTGATATACGGCCGCTTTGCGACGTCCTCGAGGATGTAGGCCAGGTCAAGAAACTGGTCCAGCACCAGGTAGGTACAGAAGTGGAGCGACGCGTAGAAGAACGCGAAGAGACCCAGCATGCGCCGGAGGCCGATGATGGAGTGCCACCCGCTGAGCCGGCGAAGAGGCGTGATGGCGAGCGTGATCAGGAGAAAACGGAGAGCCCAGATGCCGGTCTCGTGGGTGATGACCTCGATGGGATTCGCGCCAAGCTCTCCCCCGACGCCGCGGAGAACGAGGCGTGCGAGGGGCACCACGGCGGCGGCGAACACCACGGGCTTTATGAGGCCCCGGAGCTCTGAGCCGTGGTCATCACCAAACTTCAGTAGAACTTGCGGAGATCCATGCCCGCGTAGAAGCTGGCCACCTGGTCCTGATACCCATTGAACGGAAGCGTCTTGCGCTTGAAGAACTCGCCGATCCTCCGCTCGCGTGCCTGACTATAGGGCGGCAACGACGGCACCATTGCCGCGGCAGCCGCAGCCGATGCCTTGCGGAGAAAGTCCCTTCGATTCAGGTACAGTTTCTCGTCGGTGATCTCCGAAGAGCGGATGTCAGGTGCTTTTCGGACCAACATGATCGGCTCCTTCGCGTCGGCGGTACGAAGGCCGACTCCACAGGCCGCCTTCCTTGTGCCACGCGCCTACTCTACAGATGCCCGAATCCCGCCGCGGTTTCATGGGTGCGCCGATGAAGGCAAAGAGATTGTTGGGTCCGTTTCGAGGAGAGAGCGGCTCGGTCGGGAGGCACTGGGGTTCTGGAGCGCAACCCGATCATCGAAGCCGCGCGCTGGGATGGCGCAAGCGGGGTTTCAGCGAGAGGCCCGGGTCACGAGTCTGGAGGACCCCACCCTGTCCTATGGCTTCAGCCCCGCTGAGCATCGGAGCCGAGGATGTGCGCTATGGACAGCGCATCCAGCTCTCGCCGCGACTCGCTTACTAAGCTCGTGCTCGAAGGAGAGGTCGCCCGCGCGGAAGCGGATGCTGCGCGTTACGGCTATCAGGCGGTACGCTTGCGGCTGGCCGCCACGGCGTCCCTGCTCTTCGACGACGACTACTTCGCCGAGAGGGCGCTCGTGGAAGGGCGGGCATATGGCAGCAGAGCGGCGCTCACCCTAGCCCCTCAGGCGTTCTTGCTGGCGATATTGCCGATCGCATGGGCCACTTCCTTCGATCGATCGACGCTGTCTTCGAGTGCCTGATAGATCTCCTTCCACTTCATCACTTCGATGGCATCAGCCGCCACCGCCGATCGAAAGAGCTTGGTGATCACCAAGCTAAAGAGAGCATCCGCCTGATTCTCCAGCTCGGAGATCCGAACCAGGCCGCCCTCG
>DATDRI010000416.1:0-1861 GCA_035291825.1 Vicinamibacteria bacterium
GCCAAGTCTTCCACCGGAAGCTCCAGAATCTTCTCGAACTCCTCTCCCCGAAGCTTGATCTCGGGCCCCAGCTTCGGAAGCTCGTACTCCAGGTTGAGCGCTCGGGCCAAGGTAACCGCCAGCTCCGAGAAGGTCAGTGGCTCCAAAGGCTGCCAACCTTCCAGGGGCTCGATGCGACGCAAGCAAGGTGGGACGATCGAGAGACTCTCGACCCGGGCACCCTCGGAAAGGAGCAGGCTCACGGTATGGTCGCCGGGGTCGAGGTTCACGCGATTGAGATCGACCCACCGAAAGTCTTCCTCGGGCTGGGTGATCTCGAAGACCGAACTGCCGACTTTGAACATGGCCGTGCCGCCGGCGAGGTTCACTCGAAAGTTGTAATCTCCAGGCTGCACGGTGGATAGCCGATAGAGTGCTTCCGCGGTGGGGGAATCCGTCCCTATGAAGGTCGGGGTCGTGTCCGAGTGGAACGTGAGCGAAGGGCTCGAGCCGGGCAGCGTACGAGTCGCGGGAAACTCGATACTGGTGGACCAGATCAGACGGGCCACGTAGTCATTGGCGTTGGCCTGCGGGGGCATGTTCCAATCCAGGCCCAACCCCTGGACCATGTACACCGCCCATTCGGCCTGTGTGACTTGGGTGCCTTGGGCGACCCCGTAACCCACCAGCGCCGCCACGCTCACCAAGGCCACCATCACGATCCCGGCGAACCGCCAACTCGAACGACCCATTGCTCCTCCAGTCATTTCGGACTCCTCCCTGAGAGGTTTTGGAGAGCAACCCCCATGCCAGATATGGGAAGAGGGTTCCAGCCGTTAAGTCATTGTATTTAAACGAGATTTCCAGCAAGCAAACGGCAGCAATCTAGCCGTGACGCCCCTCTCTGTGGTGGTTTGGTTACCCCTCTGAGGGGGAATCCCGTCGATGGGCAGGTTGGACCCTCGGCCTGTCAGCCGAGCAAGTCGAAGCACGTTAGTGCTTTATAAGCTCCCCCTGTAATGGCAAAGGAATTGCTAGGTTCTTCGCGAACGGCCTGGGGGTAAGTAACTCAATCGCGACTGCACCACCGGATACGCTGGTTGTTGACGCTCAAGCTCAAGCTCCTCTACCCCGCACGACTCCAGTTGGAACCCTGGGCCCGGCCATCATCTTCTTCAATCGTCTTCAACCTCAAAAGGGGGTGGATGTGACGGGTGACGCGATGACACGGATGCTGATTCTCTCCTTCATTCTTCCTTTGCTGGGGGCCGGGGAAACGCCGCCTCCCGCGGAGGAATCCGCAACTGAGAAGAAGAATGAGGGGGGCTATGTGATCCTCACCGACTCGGAGTCGGATCCCGAGGAGCTTTTCCGACGTTACCCGGAGATCGCCGGCTCGTGGAGTGAGCTGGCGCGGTTCAATCTGTTGAGGCGTCCGGGGACGGCCATCGAAATGCCGCGGGAGCTGTTGCGGCCGGATCATACGCTGGCGAAGATCGCCGGCCTCTACGGCGAAGCGGAGATCCAGCGTAGCTTCGACGATCGCTACATTCCGGTGATCGAGAATCTGCTGCTACGCGAGGGGGACGTGGTTCGAACCTGGCGCCACTCGGGCGCGCGCATCCTCTTCGAGAATGGGACCTACGTCGTTCTCAGAAGCCACAGCAAGGCTCGCTTGATATCGCTGCAAGCCTCCGGATCCGCGGGGACGCCTCGCGTCCGACTGGAACTGATGGAGGGCAACATCTGGTCCCGAACCGTGGGGACGCCGAAAGGCGACTTCGTCATCGAGACCCCCACCGCCAGCACCATCATTCGCGGCACGGACTTTCGGCTCAAAGTCGAGGCCGGGCAAGCCACCCGGCTGGAGGTTCTCGAGGGC
>DATDRI010000417.1:0-9721 GCA_035291825.1 Vicinamibacteria bacterium
GTCCTTCGGCTAGAACTGAAGGAGTTGGCCATGAGCACGAGCAAGAAGCTCCTCTTGATCGGGGTTGTCTTGCCACTCATCCTGGCACTCGTGCCCGCTACCGCAGCGGCCGCACCCAAACACAAGAAGACGGACCACGGCGGCGACCACCGCAGTCGCGACGACAGCGGCGGCGGCGAACAGGTCTCCGGGCAGTGCGCGGTTCCCGCGCCTGGCCTGCTGAGCTGGTGGCCGGCGGAGGGAACCGCCGAGGATGTTTGGGACGGAAACCACGGCACGCTGGTGGACGCCACCTTCACCGCGGGCAAGGTGGGCCAGGCCTTCGATTTCAGCGGCAGCCTGGATCACGTAAGAGTCCCCCACAGTCCCAGCCTGGATTTCACGGCGAGTGACCCCTACACCATCGAGTTCTGGATAAGGACCGATGGCGTTACCGAAGGGCATCCGGCACTGGTTGAAAAGTGGGCGAGCCCCATCGTCCCCGCCTATCCTTTCGCGGTGCGACTCAACACCGGTGACCCGCGGTTCAGCTCGGTCGGCCCCAAGGGCACGATCTTCTGCGGCGTCTTCGACGGTACGGAATTTCCCTTCGTTTGGAGCGGCATGGCCGTCGATGACGATCAGTTCCATCACGTCGCTTGCGTCTACGACAACGTCGCGAAGTCCATCGACGTCTACATCGATGGTCATCTCGACGGCACGCACAACTACACGGCGCTGGCCGACATCACCAACGAACAGGACCTCTTCTTCGGCATTCGAGGGAATCTCAATCCCCTAACCGAGTTCAATCGGTACCTGGATGAGATCTCGATCTACACCAGCGTACTCTCCCCGGAGGAGATCCAAGCGATCTATGAGGCGGGAAGCGCCGGCAAGTGCCGTGACCTGTCGGTGGACATCGACGTGAAACCGGGAAGCGATGCCAATTCCATCAACCTGAACGGCCATGGCGTGATTCCGGTGGCGATCAACGGCAGCCAGGACTTCTCCGTTCTCGACGTCGACTTCGGCTCTCTGCTCTTCGAAGGTCTGGCGGTCGGGGTCAAGTGCAACCAGGGACCGCATTGCGGCATCGAGGACTGGAACCAGGATGGATTCCTGGACGCGGTCTGTCATTTCGAGGACGACCCGGCGCAATGGACGGGAGGCGAGTCCGTTGCCACACTCACCGGCCAACTCTTCAATGGCACGCCGTTCTCGGGAGCCGACAGCATCCGCTTGGTGCCCGATGACCACGACAAGAAAGCGAAGAAGGCCAGCAAGAAGAACCAGGACAAGAAGGGCAACAAGAAGAAGAGCAACAACAAGAAGAAGAGCAACAAGAAGTAACCCAAGCGCCAACAACGGTAGAGAGGGGCTCGCTCTGGTGAGCCCCTCTCTTTTTGTCTAGTCAGCTACCTCCCGGTTGGCGCCGCGCCAGCTCCTTCCAGGGTCACCGGCAAGGAGATCGTCGCTATGGTGCCTTCGCCCTCCCGGCTATCGATCTCGAGATGTCCCCCGTGCTGGGCGATGATGCCCCGCGAGACGAAGAGCCCCCAGTTGGTGGTAGCGATCCGACTTCCCTCTACTTGGAAATCCGGCTCGAAGAGACGCGACAGCCTCTGAGCCGGGATGCCTCGCCCGTTGTCTGAAACGCGGAACACGAGCTCCTCCCCGCGCTGATTGCTGGTGATCTCGATCCGTCCTTGTTCGGTGATGGCGGCGGCGGCGTTCCTCAAGAGATTGGAAAAAACGGCGCTCAACTGTTGGGGCCGGCACCTCACGAGCGGAAGGGGAGTCAAATCCAGACGCACGTCCGCCTTCGCGTCCAGCTCGGTTCCCAGGAAGCTGACGGTGTCCGACCACAACTCGTTGAGATCCACGACCTGCTCTTCGGATCGGTCGAGAGCGGTGAGGCGCCTCATTCTCTCTACCGCCGCTTTCAAGCGCTCGCTGGACTGACGCCCGGATCGGGTGGCCTCTTCGAATACGCCGTCCAGACGCTCGCCCGGATCGGGCTCTTTGCCTTTCCGCCGGTAGAGTTGCGCGACCGTATCGAAAGCGCTGGTCAGTGCACCCAAGGGCGTGTTGAGGTCATGGCTCAGTGCGGCGGCCAGGCGCCTTTGAGAGGCGGCGTTCTCGGAGACCAGCAGTCTGACTTGCGCTTGGCGAAGCTCCTCGAACGACTCTTCCGCCATGCGCCGGGCCCGATAGGCCTCTGCCCTCCGGTGATAGACAACGGCGGTGAGCCCGGTAGAGACCAAGACAATCACCACCATGTTCGCGACGTGAAGGCCGGAATAGCCGGACAGCACGTCCCACCTGTCCATCGTATGAGTCAGGAAGAAAAAAGCCGCGCCTATCAGGAGTCCTGTCGCCAACATTTGAAGGGGTCTTAGGGGCAGGCTTGCCATTCCCACCAATAGGACGATGGCGATGGTGGTCGGTACATGCGCCATCGCTTGGCCGGGGAAGAAGGTTTCGTGCGCCGGGTGCAGCACGGTGGCGATCCCCGTCGTGGCGACCGCGACCCCGACGGAGCAACCCAGAAGAAGGGCCCACCGCCCCACTCCCTTCCAATAAGACAAGGCCAGGCCGGCGACGCCGATACCCACCACCATGACGTCGGCCAGCACGAAAATCCCCGCCTCGACGTCGTGCACGGTCGCCAGCCCGACGAGGGCCATCAATCCCGTAGCGCCGATGCAAACCCAGGCAATGGCCCGCAGACCCGTGACCGATAGGCGCCGGAGCTCCGCCTTGAAGGCAGGGTCCTCTTCGGTCGGAACCAGATATCGAAGCCACCTGCCATTTCATCTTGGTCACCCTGCTAACCGCCAAGTCCGGCGTAGCAAGGATACTCAAAAGCGGATTGGCCCGCCAGGCGACGAGGGCCTTCGGAGATCAGCCGGCTTAGATATCACGGGCAGTTCCCGGCTGGCGCGCGATGAACTCGCCCTGCCCCACTTTGCCGATGAACTTCCGATCCTTGACCACCACTTTGCCCCGGAGCAAGACCTGCTCCGGCAGCCCAGTGACTTCTCGACCCTCGTAAGGGTTGTAGTCCACGTTCATGTGGTGAGTCTTGGCGCTGATGGTCCATTTCGCCTGGGGATTCCAGATCAGCAGGTCGGCGTCCGCCCCCACGGTGATGGAGCCCTTGCGCGGGTAGAGCCCGAAGATCTTCGCCGGTCGAGTGCTGACCAGCTCCACGAAACGGTTCAGCGTAATGCGGCCGCGACCGACTCCGCCGTCGTAAAGAAGCATGAGTCGCGTCTCGATCCCGGGAGCGCCGTTCGGAATCTTCGAGAAGTCGTCCTTCCCGAGCTCCTTCTGCTCCTTCATACAGAAGCTGCAATGGTCGGTGGAGACCGCCTGCAGTGCGTCGGTCTTGAGCCCGTTCCACAAACGCTCCTCGTTCCCCTTGGGACGCAAGGGAGGGGACATGACGAACTTGGCTCCCTCGAATCCGGGTCTCTCGTACTCCTCATCGGAAAGGAACAAGTACTGAGGACAGGTCTCGGCAAAGGCAGGAAAACCGCGCTCGCGGGCGCGGCGGACCTCTTCCATGGCTTCGCCCGCCGAAAGGTGCACGATGTAGATGGGAACCCCGGCCATCTCCGCCAGAGCAATGGCTCGGCGGGTGGCCTCCGCCTCGGCACCCATGGGGCGCGTCAAGGCGTGCCACTTGGGCTCCCGGTGACCCTCGGCCAGGGCACGCTGGACGAGCGTGTCGATCACGCCCCCGTTCTCTGCGTGCATGCAGACCAGCCCGCCGTTCTCCTTGGTGCGCAGCAGGGCTCGGAAGATGGTGGCATCGTCCACCATGAAGACCCCCGGGTAGGCCATGAAGAGCTTGAAGCTGGTGATGCCTTCACGAACCAGAGCGTCCATTTCCTGGAGATGCGACTCCTTGAGCTCGCGTATGATGGTGTGAAAGGCGTAGTCCATGGCCGCCTTCCCCTCTGCCCGCCCGAACCAGGCGTCCACACCCGCACGCAGGGACTTACCGAAATCCTGGATGGCAAAGTCGATGAGTGTGGTGGTGCCTCCGCACACCGCGGCGGTCGTCCCGCTTTGCCAGTCGTCGGCGGTGACCGTGCCGCCGAAAGGCATCTCCAAGTGCGTGTGGACATCGACCCCGCCTGGCATGACGTACTTGCCGGCTGCGTCTATCGTCTCCGGAGCTTCCAGTGCGAGTCCGATGGCTGCGATCTTCTCGCCGGCGATTCCCACGTCGGCCCGGTACGTGTCGTCCGACGTCACCACCGTCCCGCCTTGGATCACCTTGTCCAATCTGTCGAGCTTCATGGAAGTCCCCTCCTCAGCGGTTCGAGAAAAGGAGAATACTGAGCCGGTTGGAGGAAAGCAAACCAGCCGAGTAGTATGACGACCGATGGGCAAAACCAAGAAGACCAAGACTGCGCTCGTTACCGGAGCTTCTTCCGGGATCGGCCGCGAGCTCGCCGAACTCTGCGCCCGGGACGGATACGACCTGGTCTTGGTGGCGCGCAGAGAAGACCGCCTGCGGTTGCTCCAGGAAGCTTGGAGCAAGCGCTATGCGGTCCAGGTGCGCGTTCTGCCCATGGACTTGAGCGACCCCTCGGCGCCTCAGCGGCTCTTCAACGAGCTGACCGGAACCTCCGTCGATATTCTCATCAACAGTGCCGGCTTCGGCTCTTACGGACCTTTCGTCGAAAGTGACCCCGCCCAACAAATAGAGATGATTCAAGTCAACGTCGCCGCTCTGACTCATCTGACCCGATTGTTCTTACCGCCGATGTTGAGGCGCGGCGAAGGGAGGATTCTGAACCTCGCCTCCACCGCGGCGTTCCAACCCGGGCCCCTCATGGCCGTCTACTACGCCACCAAGGCCTTTGTGTTGTCTTTCTCCGAGGCCCTTTTTGAAGAGCTCCGAGGAAGCGGTGTGACGGTCACCGCACTCTGTCCGGGCACCACCGCCACCGAGTTTCAGGCGAGGGCGGCCCTCGAGCGCTCCGGTCTGCTCCGCTTCGGGCTGATGGACGTCCGGCTGGTCGGGGAAGCCGGCTACCGCGCCATGCTGCAAGGCAAGGCCATCGTCGTGCCGGGTACCCTCAACAAGGTGGTGGCCTATCTGGTAGGCGTAGTGCCTCGCTCTCTGGTACGAAGGACCGTCAAGAGGCTCCAGTCCCAGGTGACCGCTCGTCCACCGTCTAGCGTTCCGCCCACAAGAGGATCCGTTTGAAGGTGAAAAGGCGCTCCTTTCGGTAGCGATCGTACTGCTCGGGGCTCCACGGATCCTTGGGCATTCCCCTTTATACAATAAGGGGTTCTTTCAGACGGGTGGTTATGATAAGGAGTGACCCATCGATCATTGGGGGCATCTCTCTCCGAGCTGGGGGGAAATGCACCCACCAGATAGCCCTGTGGCCACCATCAGGGGGAAGATGACGGGCCAAAAGCCGCCTTTCTGCTGGGCCCAAACGATTTAGATTGGGAGGGGTGGCGCGCTTATTGCATTATGGGTAAGTACCTTACAAGCGCCTAGAAAAATGGGTCCCCAACACAAAGAAAGCACGGACGGCAACATCCCCACGTCGGCCTTCGCCCTGAAGCGTCCGGCCATGGATATCCGTACCAAAGTGCTTTCGGTGGTGGTCCTCTCGGCGCTCGCTCCCGCACTGCTGGTGGGCGTCGCTTCCTATCTGACGGCGCGGGAGATCCTGATCGAGAAAGTCAACAACCAGCTCACCGGGCGTGCGGCTTCCTCCGCCGAGCAGGTGAATCAGTGGTTCAAGGAGCGCGCCCTCGACACCGAGGTCTTCGCCAATTCCTTCATCGTCTCGGAGAACCTGAGGCGTTGGGAAGCTGCCAAGGTTGCCCCGGACACGATGACGGCGGCGGACTCTCAAGAGAAACTTCAGGAATATCTCGGTCAGGTCCAGAACCGTTATCCTCTCTATCGCGAGCTCTTCATAGTCGATCGCCGCGGAACGCTGGTCGCTAAAACCAAACCCTTCATCGAGGACCTAGAAAAGGAGATCGCCCCGGAGCTGCTCTTGTCCGAGCACGACACTTCCCTGCAGCGCTTCGGCGACGAGCTGGTCTTCCATGTTCGACGAGAAGTGCGCGACAGCCGAGACGAGCCAGTGGGAACCCTGGTCACGGTGAGCGGCTTGTCCGAGCTCTGGCGCCGCCTGGGGGGCGAACTGCAGTCCGATTTCGGCGAGGTGCGCATCATCGATGCCTCCGGCAAGCCACTCTTCGACGGCCGGACCCATCCTCCCGATCTCACCAGTGACCAGGCGACGGTGGGAGTGCAGCGTTGTCTCCGCGGCGAGAACGGAATCGCAGAGTATCTAGACGGTCACGGACGCGAAGTCTTGGGGGCGTACCGATTCCTCACGCCGCACCGGCTGGGATTGATCGTGGAAATGCAAAGCGAAGACGCCTTCGCGGCGGTCCTCCGCCTTCGCGACTTCAACCTGCTCATCAGCGTCCTGGCGGTCGGTCTGGTGACCGGCATCGGCTACGGTTTGGTGGTGAGCCTCACCAGACCGATCGAGGCCCTCATCGAAGGCGCCAAAGCGGTGGCCACCGGAGATCTCTCGGGAGAGATCCCCATCAGCTCCACCGACGAGATCGGATACCTGACCAAGGTCTTCAACCGCATGACGCGGGCTCTCAAGGAAACGCACACCGATCTGCAACAAAAGTCCAGCACCGACGAGCTCACCGGCCTGTTCAATCGTCGCTTCCTGGCCAAGGCCTTCGGCATGGAGCTGAGCCGCGCGGAGCGCAGCGACAAGCCGCTGTCGGTGCTGATGATCGACATCGATCACTTCAAGGCCTTCAACGATCGTTTCGGCCATCCGGAGGGAGACGCGGTCCTGCGAAATACCGGGGCCTTCCTGGCGAAACACCTGCGCTCCACCGACGTGGCGGCGCGTTATGGCGGCGAGGAGTTCATCGTGCTCCTGCCAGCCACCGGCAAGACGGAAGCGGGTAAGAAGGCCGATACCCTGAGGAAAGCCTTTGCCAACGCCACCCTCAGCAACGTCGGCGACGCGAAGGTCACGGTTAGCATCGGGGTAGCCTCCATGCCGGAAGACGGGCTGACCGAGCATGAGTTGGTGGGAGCGGCGGACGCCGCGCTCTATGTAGCCAAGCGGAAGGGTCGGAACCGCGTCGCCATCTTCGAAGTCGCCCAGCCGGCCGTCGGCTAGTCCCGTTCCCCTAACGAACCACGCTGCCGTGGATCCAGGCTCTGACCCCGGAGCCGGTCTCCACTTGAAACCACTCCCCCCAGCGCGCCACCGCCAAGAGAAGCTCGCCTTGGGTCACCTGTCCTACCAGGGGCTTATCGATGCCGGGCGCCTGGCGGAGATTGGCCGTCACCCGCGCCTCTAGACTGCGGGGAGGAACGACAGGAATCAGTTCTTCGGAAGGATTCGGGGAGGCAGTCCGGACTTCGGCGACCGTCCTGGCTTGACGTACCAGATCTCCGGCCCGTTCGGCGAGGTAAGAGGCGCCCCCGAAGTTACCTTCCGTGAGGGCGGTGTCCGCCCGGCTAAGAAACTCGTTGGCACGATCCAGCCGCGCCGCGACTTCCGCATCCTTGGCCTGGGGGACGGACTGGATTTCCACCCGAACCTCGGCGATCCGAGAGATGGCCAGGGCGCGGTTCTGTACACTTCTGAGACTGGCCTTGGACCGGAGCACCTCTTCCACCGAGCTCGCCAGCTCGATCTCGAGCGCGGCGTAACGTTCCTCGAGCGAAGCCCGGGCGGCCTGCGCGGCTTCGAGCCGCTGGTGTAGCTTCTGGTTTTCCTGGTTGGCCTGGGTCAGTTCTGCCTCGAGGCGCTCCGTTCGGGCGAGTTCCTCGGTTGACTGGACTTCCCCCGGTTGCTCGCTCGTAACGCCCGCCGGCTTGCCCTGACTCGGATCGTCGGTCGGGGCCTCCGCCTTCTTGCCACCGCATCCGGTAGCCAACAGACCGCCCATCGCCAGAGCCAGCGCAGTCATCTTGGTCGCCACGACATCTTCCTTTCCGAGGCGCTTACGGACTTGTGGTAAGGGATTTAGAAGAACGGATGAATTATTGTAACTCACCCATGCCGCCAAGACAAACGGTGTGATTTGAGCTCGGGTCCGTGCATACGATAACGTAACGACTGAGAAGGCTTTAGAGATGCGGGAAGGCCGGAAGGAATTGGAGGGACTGCGCGTCGTTTCGTTCGAGAGCCGTCGCTCGGAGGAGCTGGCGCAACTCGTTCGGAACTATGGTGGCGAGCCCATTCGGGCGCCTGCCCTTCAGGAGGTTCCGCTCACCCACCAGACCGAAGCGCTCGCCTTTGGGGAAAGCCTTATGGTCGGCGAGTGCGACGTCTTGATTCTCTTGACCGGAGTGGGTACGAACATGCTGGTGGACGTCCTGGCCACAAGGTGGCCCCGCCACGAGATCACGGGAGCGATGGGGACAACGAAGCTCGTGTGTCGCGGCCCCAAACCGATCGCTGCGCTCAAGAAGCTGGGCCTCGAGCCGACGCTCGCCGTTCCCGAGCCCAACACCTGGCGCGACCTTCTGGCGGCGCTCGAGAAGGAGCTGCCCGTTTCAGGCCAGCGCGTCGCCGTCCAGGAGTACGGCGCCCGGAACCCGGAGCTTCTCGACGCACTCGCCGAGCGCGGAGCCCGTGTCACGCCCATCCCGGTCTATGCATGGGCACTTCCCGACGATACCGGACCCTTGAAGAAGGCCATCCAGCAGGCAGTCGCCGGCGAGATCGACGCCGCCGTCTTCACCACCGCTACCCAGGCCGATCATCTCTTCCAGGTGGCGGATACGGAGAGCCTGGGAGATGCGCTTCGCGAGGCATTGCGCCACGTTATCCTGGTGGCCTCCATCGGCCCAATGACGAGTGAAGCTCTCACCCGCTTCGGCATCGAGACCGATCTCACACCCGAGCATCCCAAGATGGGACACCTGGTCATGACGCTGGCCAAAGAGGCTCGAGCAAAACTGGAGAGGAAGCGGGCCGGACGGAATCCGTCCTAAGCAGCCAGTGCTTCCGCCCGGGAGACGAGGGCTTCCGCCGCCGGAGCGGGAGAGACTTCGATCCGCAGGGCAAACGGCTCTTTCGGGCCTCCTTCGGGCTCGACCAGGATGCGATCCGCGCCCTGGTAGAGCTCGGAGAGAAAACCCACCATTTCCGTTTTCACCGCGGCGAAGGCCTCCGGTGTGCGGGGAGCCCAGAGCCGGTCGCGGATCTGAAAGGATGCTTCGTCGAAACGGAAGCGAAGCTTTCCGGCCAGCGCCGGCTCTTCCTGTAAGAGACGGCAGGCTCTCAGCGCGGAGCGGAACGCCATTCGCAGCCGCGCCTGGACGTCTCCCTGGCCTTTCCGCCGGCGGCTATAGAGAAGTCCGAGCCGTCCGCCTGCCTGATCGAGGCTGTACTGGGCTTCATGGCTGATCAATAAGACGCCCGGCCCGTGGTGCACGTGCGAATAATCGGCCACGTCGATGAGGAGCTCGTCTTCCAGCCGATGGGTCTGGATCCATTCGTGAAAGACAGGAACCACCGCGCGCGGCCCGGGCGGGAAGGGCTCTGCCGCGAAGAACTTGATGCCGAACCGCGGCGCCTCCAGGGGACTTTCCGGTCGACCGGCAGACTGAGTATTAGACAACGGCGACACCCAATCTCTCCAAGAGGCGACCGTGGCAGGCATAGACGCCTTCCACGAAGAGCTGCGCCTCCTC
>DATDRI010000418.1:0-1566 GCA_035291825.1 Vicinamibacteria bacterium
GCGAGCCGGGAGAGCTCGGCGCCTGGGCACCCCGCATCGATGTCTATGAGAAAGGTGACAACATCATCATCGATGCCGAGATTCCTGGACTGAAGAAAGAGGATATCGAAGTCACCGTGGAAAATCAGATGCTCACTCTCCGAGGAGAAAAGAAGGAGACGAAGGAAGTCAAGCGCGACGGGTTTTATCAATCGGAGCGCTTCTACGGAAAATTCCAACGTGCGGTGGCCCTACCTGCGGCGGTTGACGAGAGCAAGATCGAGGCCACTTACAAGGACGGGATTCTGACCGTGACGATGCCTAAATCGGAGGAAGCTCGGGCGAAGCATATCGCCATCAAGTAGGGAGCACCGTGAGCATGAAGAAATTCGAAGAAGAGATGAAGGCCCGCATCGAGACGGAGCTGTCGCAGGTCAATCGGAAGATCGAGGCACTAAAGAAGGAGCCTCGCGCCGCCGAGCTGGAGAGTTTTGGCGACAATACGCCTCTCAGCGAGGAAATCGAAGCGGCTCAGGTCGGCGAGGAGCGCGAGCTGAAGGCCGACATTCTAGGGGGGCTGCTGGAACGAGCGGCGGCGCTGGACGAGTCGTTGCACCGCATCCGTGACGGTGTCTACGGCATCTGCCTGTCCTGTGGGGGCCGAATCGAAAGAAAGCGACTGAAGGCCGTCCCGGAGGCCGCTTATTGTCTTCGGTGCAGGGCAGAGCGGGAGAAAGGTGTGGCGACCAAGGAGCCGCGACCCACCGAATGGAAGGAGGCGGAGAAGGTCTACGAGGAGAGGGACAAGCTGGAGCGAGGGTTCGGGACAGGGTCGGTGAGCCCCGGGCAGCAAGCAGCTCCGAAAGGTACGCTCGGCGACGAGAGGGCAGGAAGTTCTAGGCGCAGCTCCCGGCCGGGCCGGCATTGACTTCGTTCCCAGCTCGGGAGGTACCAGGGCCGTTAGTACCGCTTGGATGCTCGGAGGAACGCCTAGGACGCGAGTAGCTGGGGTGGACGCCTCCTGTTTCCGCAGGAATCGCGAATCCTGCCGTCGAGCCTTGCGGCGCGGTCAGCGCCGCTCAGAGATCCGCGTCGACTGCTGGCTGTGCAAGGCTTGGTTGAGCTGGCCGCTGGTTGCGGTCTCACCGATTTCCGCCTGAGTTCTTTCTCACCCTCCGGGCAGGCCCACTTGGGCAGAAGCCTCGGTGACTGTCCATGATGAACAGAACGACGCCATACATTTCTGGGAGGTTCTAAATGGGCTTAGATCCAGAAGACAAAATGAAGGTGGAGAGAATTGCGCAAAGCCTGGAAGGCATCGAGATGCTTCTTGCCATGTGGATCGAGAAGTCTGTGCCTGCGGCAGAGATTTGGATAGGCGAGGGGCCGGATCGGAGGTTGCTGCAAAAACCATGGCGTGCAGAGGAATAGACAGTCTCCCCATGTATGTTGATTCCCAGGATCCACCGTTTCGGCGCCTTGGATCTCGTCCCGGTGGAAGCTCGTCGCCACGGATCGAGGCAGATTTGAGAGGTGCGAAATGAGAAGGATGGTATGGATTCTTGTAGCGGCTGGAACCGTCGTGGT
>DATDRI010000419.1:0-5120 GCA_035291825.1 Vicinamibacteria bacterium
TTCCTCTCCGAATCGCTGGGGATGGACCGAGCCACCGCCTACGCCTACCTGAGCGCTGCCACCGACTTCGAAGTCTCCCAGGTGGTCGACCGCACCAAAGGCGTTCACGCGCTCATCTGCAAGCAGGATTTCGCCGCAACCACGCCGTGGCCCTAGCCGGGGCGAACGCTCGCCTCACCTGTCCTACGCGACAAGCACTTTGTTCTTTCGCTCCCTCACCGGTAGGTACGCGCGCTGGTCGCTGCCGGTGTACACCTGTCGTGGACGAGCGATCTTCTGATCCGGATCCAGCAACATCTCCTGCCATTGCGCCAACCACCCGGCGGTGCGGGGAATGGCGAAGAGAACAGGAAACATGTCGACCGGAAATCCCATGGCCTGGTAAATGATCCCGGAGTAGAAGTCGACGTTCGGGTAAAGGTTTCTAGAGACGAAATAGTCGTCTTGCAGGGCAATCTTCTCCAGCTCCAAGGCGATTTCTAGCAACGCGTTCTTCCCGGTGACGGAGAACACCTTGTCCGCCATACCCTTGATGATCTTGGCTCGGGGGTCGTAGTTCTTGTAGACGCGGTGGCCAAACCCCATGAGACGGCCTGTCTCTCCTGACTTCACGCCCTTGATGAACTCCGGTACCTTGTCCTTGGAGCCTATCTGATTCAGCATGCGGAGAACGGCCTCGTTGGCGCCCCCGTGGAGCGGTCCATAGAGTGCCGCTGCGGCCGCCGCGGTGGCAGAAAAGGGATCGGAGTGTGAGCTCCCCACGCTGCGCATCGCGTTGGCGCTGCAGTTCTGCTCGTGGTCCACGTGGAGTATGAACAGAACATCGAGCGCTTTCTCTAGGATCGGGTCGGGCTCGTATCTCAGCTCGGTGGTCTTGAACAGCATGTTGAGAAAGTTGCCGGTGAAGGAGAGGTCGTTGTCGGGATAGGCGTAGGGCAGCCCCCGGCTGTGACGGAAGGCGAAGCCGGCTATGGTCGGCATCTTGGCGATGAGCCGCCATATGGATTTCTCGCGTGCCTTCTCGTCATGGATGTTTTTGGCCTCGGGGTAGAAGGTGGCCAAAGCTCCCACGGTTCCTACCAGCATGCCCATGGGATGGGCGTCGTAGTGAAACCCCTCCATGAACTTCTTGACGTACTCGTGGATCATTGTGTGGTGGGTGATATTCCTCACCCACTCGTCCAGCTGCTTCTCGGTGGGTAGCTCTCCGTACAAGATCAGGTAGGCCGTTTCGAGATACGTGCTCTTTTCGGCCAGCTCCTGGATGGGATAGCCTCGATAGCGGAGGATCCCTCGCTCGCCGTCGATGAAGGTGATGCTGCTGCGACACGATGCGGTGGTGGTGAACCCCGGGTCATAGGTCACCAAGCCGAAGTCGTCGTCGGACGCCTTTATCTTGCGAAGCTCCTTGGCGGGAATCGACGCACCATAAGTGGGATATGTCCCGTATTCGATCGGCACTTCGTAGGTCTTTCCCGTGCGATTGTCGGTGATCGTTAAGCTGTCTTTGCCCATGGGTCTATCTCCTTGTCGGCGAAAACAATGCAACCTGTATACCGGGCTTGGCCGGGCTGGCATCGGCGGAGCAAAGTCTTTCGATAAGAGAAGTTTGTAAGGAATGCGCGATGAAAGGGATTTGCGAAAGGGCGCCCCTGATCTGCGGGTAATTACGCCTTTTACGGGCGAGAGCACCCACCTGCCAGCGGTGGGGTCAGTTACATCTGCGCCGTTCCGCCGGTATGCGGTTACTGGTGGCCGTCCGTGTTTGAGATTCCCTGTGGGAAAGGCAACCCGCACAGCATCGCAGTCTACAGTTCAGATCTTCCGTGCGTTCGTCGATCGAGTCGAGCCGTTTTCGGCGCCCTGAGCGAACGGCTCCCGATTCCTAGAAGGGTACGAAACCCGGCGAGCCGAATCGCTCGTGGCTCAGCATGCTCACCAGCGGATAGCCGTAGGCAATGATGATGAGCCCGATGGCCACCGCCGTCCACATTCCCAAACGGTCCCAGATGCCTCGCCGCTCCACCGGTGCGAGGGGTTGTGCGAACTCGATGGCCTCCACCTGGGTACGCCGGCCGGTCGTCCAGGTCGTGGCCACCACCAGCAGGAAGCACAGTGAGGAGACGAACAAGACCACGCCGCCGACGGCGCCGATCTTCGTGAGCGTTGCCCACTGCGCGCCCATCTCGTCACCAAGGAGCGAGGCGGAATAGACGCGCCGCGGCAGGCCCCGCAGGCCCGCGATGTGATAGCTGGTCGAGAACAACGCCATCCCCAAGAACCATAAGTAGGGCTGGATCTTCGCCAGGGGAGCAAGGCGCAGCTCCCGGCCGGTGATGCGTGGCAAGAAGTAGTAGGCGGCTCCCATGAAGGAGAGTGCCACGGTCGTCCCTACCGTGAGATGAAGGTGGGCCTGGATCCAGGCGGTGTTGTGAACCATGGCGTTCATGGCATAGGCGGCGTTGATGGCGCCTCCGAATCCGCCGAAGGCGAAGGTCAGCATCGCCAGCCCCACCGAGGCGAAGAACGGATCTCCCCAAGGAAGCTTGCCGATCCAGTCGAACAATCCCTTCGCTCCCTTCATCCGGCCCGCCACCTCCATGGACGCGATGATCGTGAAAGCGGTCACGAAGCTCGGATAGAGGACGGCGTAAGTCGTGAAGGTGTGCAGAAGCTTCCAGCCCGCGCCTATCCCCGGATCGGCGAACTGGTGGTGGAAACCCACCGGAGTGGAGAAGAGTATGAACAGGACGAACACCATCCGCGCCAGGGGATCGCTGAACAAGCGCCCTCCCGCGACCTTCGGCATGATGGTGTACCAGAGGACGTAGGTGGGCACCAGCCAGAAGTAGACCAGCGGGTGGCCGAACCACCAGAAAAACGTGCGCGCCACCAGCGGGTCTATCTTCTCGACCCATCCGAGCGACCACGGTATAAGCATCCCTACGACCTCCACCGCCAGGCCGAAGGTTGCCAGAAACCAGATGATCACGGTGGTGAGGATTCCGTGGACGGCGAGCGGCACCGGCGTGTCAGGGTGGTCTCGGCGCCAAGACCGATAGCTCGCTATCATCACGCCTCCCCACACCCAGGAGCCCACGACCAGAAGCGTGGCGCCGATGTAGAAGGCCGGATGGGCCTGGAGCGGAGGGTAGAAGGTGTACAGCACCGAGGCCTTGCCGGCCAGGATGGTACCGGCGGTGATGACGGTTCCCACCGTGGCGACGGCGAACCCGCACCACGCCGTCCGCACGGCGGCCAGCCGTCCCAGCGCCTCACGGGCGATGAGGTAGCCGAGGCCCATAATGAAGAAAGTCGTGAAAACGATCGCCATCAAAACGCCGTGGGCTGTGACGGACAGGTAGTAGAGATCCTCGCGCCGCATAGGGAAAGAGATGTCGGCAATGGACAGCGATTGGAGCACCGCCAAGCAAGCCGCGAGACCGAAGGCGATGATGGCGACTGCGAAGTTGGCGGAGGCAAGAGCGTGCTTGCCTTTCATTCTCCCACCTCCTGAACGATCAGCTTGCCCACCATGTTGTGGTGGAGCAGCCCGCAGTACTCGTTGCATACCACCAGATGTTCTCCGGGCTCCGCGAAGCTCATCGTGAACTCGCTGACGTAGCCCGGGATCACCATGGTGTTGGCGTTGGTGCCGACGATTTCGAAGCCGTGGATGACATCGGGGCTGGTCAGGCGGAAAGTCACCGGCCGTCCCGCCGGCACCTCGATCGGGTCGGGATCGAAGAAGAACATCTCGGCAACGAGAGTGACGACGACGCTACCGTCGGGCTGGATGGCGACTCCGGGATTGCCGAACTCCGGATCTTCGAGGACAGTGGTCGGATCGATGGTCTCGACATGACTCTGTGGGTGGATGGCATACGCGCCGGCCGCCACAACGATGGCTGCCAGAAAAATGACGATCAGTGCCGCGGCCACCCCCATCCATATTTTCTCGTACAGATCGACTCTCACTTCGGCCTCCTCAGGGATGGGGGAGTCCCCGCGGCAAGAACATATAGAGGTACATGCCGAGCCAGGCGAGACCAAAAAGAACGGCGTAGATGATGACGATGGCCAGCGTTCCGCGCGGATGTCCGACGTCTTTCAGACGGACATCCTCGGAGTCGCTCATAGCGTTCTCTCCTTTTCCCGTACTGGCCCGGCCAATGGTATAGGGGATCGCCTTGGCGGTCCAGGGGATTTTAGATAAGGGTGGTGAGATCGAATTCAGTCTTTCTATCTAACTCGTCCTTCCCGGAGTTGCGGCGGCACGTCGTCTCTCCGGGATTGCTGTGCTAAGCTGAGCCAATGCGCTCGGCGAGTTCGGTGTGCCTCCTCGTCACTCTCTTCATCGCGCCCTGCTCCGTCTCCTGCCAAACCGGCGAGACACGGGAAAGCAGCTCACCGCGTCCGGAAAGCGCCCCACCCGCTGAGCCCGAGCGGCCCAAGATCGTCGTCTTGGGCGACAGCCTGACGGCGGGACTGGGTCTTGCTGTCGAGGAAGCCTACCCGGCGCTTCTCCAGCAGAAGTTGGATCAGGAGGGCTACTCTTTCGAGGTCGTCAACGCGGGTGTCTCGGGGGACACCACCGCGGGCGGCCTGAGCAGGATCGAGTGGGTCCTGGAGGGCGACGTGCGCGTTCTGATCCTCGCCCTGGGTGGAAACGACGGTCTACGCGGGCTCCCTCCCACGGAGATGAAGCGCAATCTGGCGGCCACTATCGAGCGCGCCGGTGAGCGGGACGTCGCGGTGCTCTTAGCGGGTATAGAGGCGCCACCGAACATGGGGACGGCGTATACTTCGGAGTTCCGAAAGGTCTTTCCGGATCTGGCAGAGGAGCACGACGTGACATTTCTTCCGTTCCTGCTGGAGGGCGTCGCCTGTGAGCCCCAGAAGAACCTGGATCAATAAATGAGAACCAGACTTCGGCATTGCGTTACCGATAACAATCGGCGAGCGAGATAAATCATCGCCCCCCCAATGGCCTGCTGCTTGAAAGCGGCGCAAACGCCAGCGCAGCATCTTCAACGGCTGCTTGATCTGGGCAAGTAAGGACATATCAAGCCAAGTGCGGATCAGTTGGCTGCGGGGTTAAGCTTAGGGAAACGAGATCG
>DATDRI010000420.1:0-4816 GCA_035291825.1 Vicinamibacteria bacterium
GCCTCTCCGTGGTGCCTTCTTTCGACTTGATGGAAGCGTCGATTTCGTCTTTCCGGTCGTGATAGTAAGACAAGGCTGCGTAGACCTGGGCCAGATTGAGCTGAGGGAACTCTTCCTGGATTCTCTCGGCAGGATAGCCACGGTGGAAGTAAAACACGATGTCCTCGACCGCTACGCGCGTGCCTTCGATGCAGGCCTTTCCACCACGGACCTTGGGGTCCTTGGTGATGTGCGAGTAAACGATGGACGTCGTCGTTGCCATGACGCTTCTAGTATACCGCTCGGCCGCGCGGATGGCTCCTTTGGAGCATGGAGGCGAGGTCGCTCACTTCAACATCGAGGTATGCCTGGGTCGAAAGAAGCGACGTGTTGAGCATGGTCACGATAATCGATGTGCCTGTGAGCAGGATAATCGATGGAAAGTTCATCGGCGCGAAGAGGGGGCCGCGGGAGAGCGTAGTTTCCCGTTTCCGTTTCCCGATCCCTCTATAGAGATCGGGAAAGGGAAGCGCCAGAGGCCAGGGAGACGAGCTGGTAGCCATTCGCTGTTTTGACGACCTTGCCCTGCCGTTGCATCTCAGCGAGGACATCGCAGAGTGTCTGCGTTCTCATGTGGCAGGCCTGACGAAGTTCAGAGAAAGCAAGTGGAGTAGGGGCTGCGGCGAGGACGTCCAGGATTTGGTGGTCGGCCACAGGGCGGGGAGGCATTGGGGCGGGCGAGTTTTGGAGCATGCAAAGAGCGAGGTGGTCGTTGGCACCCTGAAGGATCAAGGGCAGGTCGTCGCGTCCGGCGGCGGCCCGATGCTCGATGGTGAGAGAGAGCTGATCAGATTTTCGCCTGAGGTAGAGATTGGAATCGCCCCAGGCGTGAAACTCGGAGCTTCCGCGCAGGGCCTGGCCGGCGCGGAGATGATGTGCGGCCTTTCTGGCGTGATGGACGACGACCACGGCGAGGCGGAACAGACGTTGGAGTTCGCGGAGGTAGGCGAGGATGGCGGAGACATCGGAAGAAGCGTTTTCGTCGATGCGGTGCAGGCGAACGAAGGGGTCGAGGAGGAGGAGCTTGGGTTGAAGTAGTTCGACGGTTTGTCGCAGTCGCGTTTGGTCCTGGAGCGTATCGAGTCGGAGTGAAGGGGCGGTGATGACCTGGATGTCGAGTTGGGCGAGGTTGAGTTGGATGAGCGAGCAGATCCCCTCGAGTCTACGGCGCACGACGTGAAGAGCATCTTCGGCGGCATAGAGGAGCACACGGCCGGTACTGCCGACGGGAAAGTGTCGAAGACAAGGCGAGCCGGAAGCGACGGCGACGGCCATATCGAGGACGAGGAAGCTTTTGCAGGATTTTGGCTCGCCGCCGACGATTCCGACGGCCTGCTCGGCCCAGAGATTCTCGATGAGCCAGCGGCTCGGCTCTTCGGTGGAGCCGAGTTGGTGCGCGGCAGTGAATGGCAAGGGGTTCATGGTCGAGTTGCTGGCTGAGCGGATTTACGTTGAGCCCTGGAGGAAGAGGGAGGAGGAAAGACTTCGAGGAAGAGTTTCTGATCGAGCTGAGGGACTTCTCGGCGGACGGCCTCAGCGAGAAGCTCATCGGCGAGGTTGCAGAGGACGCGATAGTTTCCAAGGGCGTGCTCGGAGAGAGTGAACATGAGCTCGTCGGTCATCAAACGAGAGTTGCCTGCCTCGGCGAGAGAATGCTTCAAGTACTCGAGGAGCTCGGAAGGGGCCTTGGAATCGAGGTTGAGTCGGAGTCGGATGCGGCTGGCAATAGGCAAGAACTCAGGGTTGCGGAACAGCTGGGTGAGCCTTTGGTCGCCACAGAGCACGACGGTGAGAAGGCAGCGGGAGTCGAAGTCGGAGCTGGACAGGATGCGGAGCTCGGAAAGCACGGCGGGGTACATTTCCTGAGCTTCATCGATGAGCAGGATTGGCCGATGGAGGCTGGAGCCGAGATTCTCGAGCCACTTGTGGCGCAGAGCTTTGAAGCCGCACCAGCGATTGTGAGGAGAGAGAGGAACTCCGAAGAGATCGCCGAGTTCGCGATAGAAGTCACCGAGGTGGCTCTGGGGTCGGATGACGACGCCGACGGTAACGTCGGGGACCTGAGAGAGTTTTCGAGCGGCGACTCTGAGAGCGACGGATTTACCCGCTCCGGGTTCGCCGGTGATAAGGGCGAACCCTCCGTAACGAACTTGGTTCTGCAAACGCCAGCAAAAGTGCTCGATCTGGGGGTTGATCCAGAGGGCGTCGTCAGGCAGTTCGGGGGAAAAAGGATTCCACTTGAGACCGTACAGGGCTTGAAACTTGTGGTTCACGACTGCTCCTTGGGTTTTGGCTCAGGAAACGGAAGAAAGGCCGGCGGAAGACCGCTTTCGGCGTAGTCCTGCATGAACTTTTCGAGCAAGGGCGCCATCTGCTTTTGTGGCGCTGCGAGATCCGGTGCGGTACCAGAAGGCGCGAGGAGGCGGCGGGCCTTGTCGGCGTTGCGAGCCCTGTCGAGGGGGTAGAGGAGGCAGAGAGGTTTTCCCGACGTCTCGTCCATTAGGAAAACGTGGGTGAGGTCCCAGGCGGCGTAACGTACCCAGAGCTTGTCGAGATGGCGGAAACGGCTGGGAAGCTCGAAGCGAATGCCCTCGATGCTGACGGTGCCGTCGGTTTTTCGCGGACGGCGGGGTTGTTCGGAGGTGAAAGCGAGGCGGAGCTCTTCGATTCCGGGACAATCTCGAGAGATGGTGGGGCCTTGAAGGAAGCGTTCGAGAGGAGTCTGGCGGGTTTCGGAGTGGAGCCTTCGCTGGTACTCCATCTCCAGCCAGGCTTGGGTCGCCTCGTTCAAAAGCGAAAGGCTCAACTCCGGGACTCCCTCCAGCATGGCGATGAGTCGACCTTCGACCTGGGCGAAGAACACCTCTTGCTTGCCGTTTTGGTAAGGGCTGTAGGGAAGCGTGGTTTCGTGAACGATACCGAGGCGGGCAAGGCCCTGTTCGACTTCATCGGCTCTCATCGCCGAGCCGTTGTCGGAGAGAAGAGCCCGTGGAAGTCCGCGCTTCATGAAGGCCTGACATAGAGCGTGGACGAGTTCCTCAGCGGTTTCTTTTCGATACCACTGCAGGTGACAACCGAGCCGAGAGCGGTCATCGAGCACGGCCATGAGCTTGGGCTTGAACCATTCGCCCTCGGAGCTGAGGAGTTTGCGCGAGCAGTGGTGGTAGTCCAGGTGCCAAAGCGCGTTCACGTATTCGGATTCGAAGCTGCGGACTTCCCGAGCTTCGAACGATTCGTGGCGATTCGCCGAGGGAGGCGAAGTCTCCGGAGCGCTGTCGCGGCGTCTACGACGCTTTTTCTTGAGCAGGCTGTTTTGTTTCATGAAACGGCGGATGGTGGTGTAGGAAGGCAAGGGTCCCTGTTGTGGTTGCTTGTCGAGTCGAGGCGAGAGGTTGTCGTAATGAAGCTGGTAACTCCAAGCGGGGTGATCTCGATACTGAGCGTCGAGAGTTTGACGGAGCTCATCCGACACCGAAGCCTGGCGGCCACGGTCGCGGCGAGTCTTGCGGTACAGGACCCCCACGGGGTCCAACCTTTCGGCTCGCGCCTTGTAGTACCAGCCTTCGATCGTCGAAAGGCCGAACTGCACCGGCTTGTTGCTTATGGGGTGACGCCACGTCTTCTCCGACAGTCGCTCGAGCTCCGCTCGAAGCTGACCTCGGTTTGGCGGCGCCGCGAGCAGAGGTCCCACGACCGCAAAGCGCAAGTGCGCCCACAGCGCTTCGCGCCTTGTGTTGTCGTTCTCGGTGGACATCGTTTTCGTTCCCTCCGATCGGGCCGGAGACGTCTCCGAGCCTAGGAACGAAAACTATCGAACCCGATCCCCCCTGTCACCGCGCATCTTCTGCGGATCCGCACCCTGCCTGGCTGAGCGGGCTCAAAAACCGAAGCAGATCCCGCAGTCTCGAACCCTCTTCCTTCGCCTCAAAGCAATCCAGCAGTGATCGAGGAAGCCTTCCCTCCTCCACCGGATGCTTCAGACGACCCCGTGCCGATGCCCAGAACCTGCTCCGGACGAAATCCTCCCTCCACCACTTCAGCCATCGGCGCAATGTTCGTTGGCTCGCACCCGTTAACTCCTGGAGCTTAGAAACCACCATCCCCTCCGCCCCATGCCGCAGCGCGCATGCCAATACCACCACCGCACCGAAAAACACCTTCCGTCCTAGAAACAAAACCGATGGCGGTGTCGTTCGCCGCCGGCAAAGCGCACAGCAGAAACTCAATCGGAACTGGTAAGGCCGTTCCGACTCCTTCGGACCCCCTCGTGGCTGGCGGCGATACCGAGCCCAGTGAAGGATTCCGTCGCAGACTCCGCAGTCTCGCTCTTTCCACTCGGCCGCTATCTCCTCGTCCAGTTCTCGCAGAGACTCGTACAGCCTGGAATCGTTCAGCAGGGTTTGGTACAAGGGAGGCTCCTTCTTCGCTTCGTGATGGTTGCAAAGAAGGAAACCCCCTCGGGGAACTTTTTGCAAGTTCTCCGAGGGGGCCTTTGTCTTTCCCCTGGTGTTACGTGCTCCGAATCGAGGCCTTACCCATCAAGTATCGTGGTCGTGCTCAACCAGCTGCTCGCTAGAGAAATCGAGCGACTCGTCTGCTCACGTCGCAAACTTCGGATCGGGAAGAACAGAATCGCACCGCTCGATGCGGGGATTTCTCAGAACTCTTTTCTGGCTCTATATTCATCTGATAGAGCTGCACTTTATGGCTACGCTTCGGACGAGGTAACCAATATAACGGCCAGCTGACGATTCCATGCCGTTGGTCTTGCTTTGGT
>DATDRI010000421.1:0-3023 GCA_035291825.1 Vicinamibacteria bacterium
GGCGAGTGGTGTCATCATCGACGAGTGCCGCAGCGACGGCGTGTGGCTCGATTGCGACGAGCTCGGGAGAATCGGGGCCTATATCTCGAGCGGTGGTTTGGAATACAGTCGGAAGATTCTTAAGGAAGAAGAGGAGCAGACTCGAAGGATCCCCATGGAGCCGGGAACGTTTTCCGCCGACCTGCCCGGGACCGAGCCGCGGGAGGAGACGTTGAGCTCCGTCCTACGGTTCGTCGAAAGACTCCTCGATTGAGTGTTGCTCCGCCGCAGAGGCTTGACAGGCCTCTCCTTATGCACTACGCTGTAGTGCATGGCCAAGACCGAAGTCTACAGCTGGCGCCTTTCTCCCGATATGAAGGCGGCGCTGGAAGAGGCGGCCCGAGAGGAGAAGGAGAACGTATCGAAGTTGCTGGAGCGCATCGTCAAGAAATGGCTGACGGAGCCGCGGTCCGGCGGTGGGGACGACGGTGCAGACCAGAGACGCCTCCATCGGGCGGCGCGGTGCGCCATCGGCCGGATCAGGGGCGGCAAACCGAGTCGTTCGGAGAATATCCGCCGGGACGTCCGAGCCCGACTTGCCAAACGTCGTCGTGCCGGCTAAGGCCATCATCGACACCGGAGCGATTCTTGCTCTGCTGGATCGCGACGACCGGTGGCATCAAGCATGCCGAGAGGCCTTTGAATCCTTTCGCCTGCCTCTTGCAACATCGGCGGCGGTTCTTGCTGAGCTCTTCCATCTCGTGGGCGACAGTCCCCATGAAACGGGCGTAGCGTGGAGTTTTCTGCGTTCCGGAGCGGTGACGGTGCTCCCGATTGACGACACCGATCTTCCAAGTCTCGAGGCACTCATGAAAAAGTACGGTGACCTGCCCATGGATTTCGCCGATGCGACTCTGGTACACCTGGCTCGCCGCGAATCGCTCACCACCATCTTCACCGTCGACTACCATGACTTCGAGACGTATCGAATCGAGGGGCGGCGTAGATTCCGCATTCTACCAAGTCGGAGATAGCGAAGGGGCGCCAAACGCCCAAGATGGTTCCCAGGTTACCTACAGCGGGCATTAGACCGAGGGGCCTACCTTTCCAACCAGCCGCTGGCGGCAAGGAACTCTCGCAGACGAGGGTCGTCCGCGGATAGCGGCGGCAGCCAGGGGCCCAACCGCTCGCGCCTCCACCAATTGTCCTCCCCGAGCGGTGCGAACTCGTAGCGATAGAGTTCGACGCGGACGTAGCGAGGCGCCTCCTCCGGAAAAGGGTTCTTGGCGAGGAGAGTCAACACCCTTTCGTCGTTGGTGAGCATCTTCCAAATCAAGTGTACCGACCAAGGGTACCTCTCCGGGGTTCCCATGGCGGCGAACCAGATCAGCCAGTCCAGGCGGTAGTGGTAAGGGGTGATGAGGCAGGGTCGCCGGTCGAGGGCACCGGGCTTGCATTTGAACTCGTACTCTTTCCACTCGGTGTCGGCGGCGATCACCTCGTCGCTGGTGCCTTGAAAGATGAGCTCGGCGCGCTCGCGGCCGACGCTCCCGAAGGCCCCGTAGGTGTTGACGAGATGAAGCCGATCGAACGAGGTGTTCATGACTTGCCGGGAAGAGAGAAGATTGGCGATGGGCTGAACGCTCAGCACCGCAACCAGAACGAAGACGGCCGAGACGGCGAAACGCTGGGCGGCCGGGTTGGCGGCGTTCGCCTCCGCCGCCGACCGCCAAAGGCTTACCAGCCGCTTGGGGAACACTCGCTTCAGGAAAGCGTCGTCGAAGCAAGCGAGGGCGGGGATGATGGTCAGCCAGTTGAGGAAGGAGAGATTGCCGCTGGCGATGAGGATCTGCTGGAGGGAAACGAACGTCAGTCCGGCGAGAAGGCGGGCTGTCCGGGGCCAGAAGGTGAAGAAGGGAGCCACCAACTCCGCAAGGTAGTTGAATAGCACACCCAGCTTGTGGAACCAGACGGGCATGAAGTGCAATACGCGACTGAGCGGATTGGGCACCGGCTGGGTCTCATAGTGATAGAGGAGGCAGGTCAGGTCGCTCCAACACGGGTCCCCGCGTAGCTTGATGAGGCCGGCGCCGAGCATGATCCGGAAGATCAACCATCGATAGAGCCAGATGATGAGGACCGGCGGCGGGTTCTTGGGAAACGGCCGCGCGTCGATCGGCGGGCACAGAAACACCGCCAGGAAGCCGGTCTCGAGAAGCTGGAACTCCCAGCCGAAGGAGTACCAGGTCTGGCCCACATGAACGAAGGAGATGTAGAGACACCAGAGCGCGAAAAGGATAAGGCCGTTGGCATAGCCGAGAAGAACCACCAGGGATAGAGCGGCGCCGACCCAGGCCACGGCCAGCATGAAACCGTCCGAGCAGCTCAGCCAGAACAGGCTGGGAGCACGCAAGACGCCCGCGGTGGTCGAGCCAGCGAGCTCCGCAACGCGGTCCAGATAGTCTGCCACTGGCAGCAATCCATGAGTCCCGAGCAAGGGAAGACCCTGATGTACGAGAGTCCAGAAGGCGATGAAGTAGACGAGGCCGAGCAGGCGGAGTATGGCGAAGCGCGTCAGCCAATAGGTGGGAACGGTTTCAGGATCCCACAACCGATCCCAGAGCGTCGGCATGCGGCCTGCGGCGGTTTCGCGGCCAGGTGTGGCTCTGGTAAAGGAGGGCATCACTTTCTACGAGAGTCGCCGGTGTGCCGCGCTTGCCGGGAACCAGGCAATCCTGTACTCTATAGTTAACGCTATACAAAACGGAACAAGGCCCAGGGCATCGGATGCCTTTGTCGAGGTTCGCGGGGAGGCTCGTGCTATGGAGGTCAAGCGGCTCGATAGGCAAAGAACGGAGCTCTTCCATTTCGTTCTGTTGCTTCTTCTCCTCCTCTTGGCGGTCATCGGCTTTCTGTCTTACCACCAAGAGCAAGGGAAGACCCTGATGTACGAGAGTCCAGAAGGCGATGAAGTAGACGAGGCCGAGCAGGCGGAGTATGGCGAAGCGCGTCAGCCAATAGGTGGGAACGGTTTCAGGATCCCA
>DATDRI010000422.1:0-4247 GCA_035291825.1 Vicinamibacteria bacterium
CTCCGGTTTCGTCACGGACGTCGGCGAGAAAATACACCTTGCCGTCGGGGCGCTTCTCGAGGCGATAGTAGCCGAAATTGAAGACGTCCCCCTCTCCGAAAAGAATGACCGGTCGCAGCGTGGGATCGAGACTAGGCACGGCCGGTAGCTTGCCGGCGACCAGTGGACCGCTGATGAACTCGTGGAAGAGCAGTCGATCCCCGTCACCATTCAGATCCACGTCATACCGGATGCTCACCGGACAATGAACGTCGGTGACCAGAAAAACGAGGTTCTTGAGGTTCGCGCCATCCAAGGAGAGCAGAAGCTCCAGTAGCTCGTTCTCGAAGCCGGTACGAGCCGAGAAATCGTTCGCCGTGCCATTGGCCCACCCGTCGCGCCCGAAGGTCTGCGGGCTCGAGCCGGTTGGCACGGAAAGCGGTACGTCCGAGCTCACGATCTTCCAGGTCGCATCCGAAGTGATGAGCCCCTCCTCGAGCCATTCCAGCTGTTCCCTGCCCAAGAGAGTCTTCGGTAAGCTCACCGCGTCCGGTCGATCGTTGAGATCGCGATAGGAGCGCGCGTCGATGAGGAAGAGCTCCATGTCCTTCCCCCACCGGAAGGATCGATAGATGCGGCCGGGCTCTTCTGGATTTCGACGGATGGGGTTGTAGTCGAAGAGCGCCTGGCGGCCGGCCTCGACCAGGTTGGAGAATCCATCCCGATCCGGATGGTGGGGCCAAAACCGCCAACCCGCTCCGAAGTCATTGATGACCTCGTGATCGTCCCATTGCACGTAGACGGGAGTTCGCCCGAGAAACTCCTGAAAATGATGGTCGCCGCGGTCGTAGCGCCAGTACTCCCAGTAGAGCTCCTGCACCCGGGCCCGATCCGTCCAATCCACTTCCGGGGCATCGATTCTCGGGAAGCCTCCCGGGACGTTTTCTCTTCCCTCCGGTCCTTCCAGGGGACAGTCGTAGTCGGCATAGATCATGTCGCCGTTGGCGATGAAGAAATCGGGCGCCAAATCCCCCATCGTCTCGAACACGCGGTAACCGCCGTCTCTCTCGCGACAATAACCCTGGCCACCCACGTCCCCACCGACGATGAGACTCACTGCATCGACATGGTCCTGTCGAGCCGGCGCGGTTCGGAAGGTGCCTTCGAGCCCCGGCGAACTTGCTCCGGACGCATCCTGGAACCGCACTCGATAGAAGTAGCGAGTGACTGGCTGCAGACCTTCCAGCAGGACGTGAGCGGTGAAGTCGGATTCCGCCGAATTACCGGAACGGAGTCGCCGCGGGCTCGGGTAGGCAGGATCGGTATCGATCTCTACCATCAGCTCCGCCGGGCCGTCGGCGCGCGACCAAATGACGGCACTGTGATCGGTGACGTCGCCGCTGGCCACACCGTGGGTGATTTGAAGCCCTTCTCCCAGCGACCCGCCGCCTTGACCCAACAAAAAAGGCGCGGCGAATAAGGTCCGCACGACTCGCAGCATGTTCTACTCCTTCACTGGGGACCTATCACAGCACATCGGAAGACGGAGGGAAAGCCCCTTCGCTTCTCTGGCGGCGCGATCCTCGATCCGAAAACCCTCGAGGCAAATAGCGACCTGTCCGACGAGCTTCGCGTCCAGCAACGAGGCCAGAACTTGCGTTGATGCGGGTAAGTTTTCCCCCACTCCCTCCCTTCTGCAGCCAAAATGTGCTCGCTATGTGACGTGACGCACAGTCCTTGTCGAAGGACTACGCGAGCTAACAGACTGAACGGGTGGCTTTTCTGCCGTCTTGTTTCTCCGAGAAGGATGGCAGGTTTCTTGCGTTCGTTTTCAGAATGAGCTCGAAGGTGTTGGGCAGACTCGCTATCGTCCTTACCGCACTCCTGGGTGTTTTTCCCAACGAGGCCGCCGCCCAATGGACCGACCGACGCCTGATCGCCGGTCAAGTCGGATTCGGCATCGCCGCTAGTTTTTTCGGGAAGATCCTCATAGCTCACGAGAGCCCGGGCGAAGCCCTAAAAGAAGCCGTGGTGGAAGGCGCCGCCTGGGGGATGGTCGCGCATTCCGGTTACACCATCACCGGAAAGCATCCCGAGCTGGCTCTGCTCGGAAAGACCATCGCGCAGAAATCCGCCCTCATGGGTCACCGTTCGGTGCGGGGCGAGCCGGTCTTCGACAAGAGCCTCTATTCTCACTGGGCCCTCACCCACTCCTTCATCTACTTCGAGTTTCGAGGAAGACCGCACGTGGAGATCGACGCGGTGAACGCGGGATTCTCGGTCTACTACCTGCTCACCGACCCCTACCAGTTGGACCTCGGCCGCACCCTCTACGGCGGCAGCCTGGTTTTTCGTAACCCGAGCCCGCCACCCGGGCATCGTGGCTTCTACGTGCCAGGAGTGATCTGGCTCGACGCGGCGCGCTTGAGAAACAAGAGCATCTTCGCTCACGAGCTCATCCACAGCCTGCAAACGGAAAGAGGCGCGACCTTCGCCGACTGGCACTACCGGGGCTTCCGTTTCAATCTGCTCGCTTTCACCAACGGCGCCCCCGCCTTGCTGGAAGGCTGGCCCGATCACCAGAAGCGCCCCCACGAGCGGGAGGCCAATCTCTACGCGGGGCGCAAGTAGCTACCGCTACCCCGTGGGCCATTCCCCCATCCCCGCACACAGATCCTAACGTCCCCTCGAGCGGACAACCGCCGGCTAATTGTCTGCCCCGCTTCACCCATAAGTACCTACCTGTCCCCTAATCTCCCTGGGAACGATGTTTGCAATAGGACATATCAAGCCCCGACCCACTGCGACTCAGGAGGACGCCATGAAGACAAGCCTCAGTCTCCTTGCCCTTACCGTGGCTCTCGCTTCCGGCTCCGGTTCCTGCCTGGTTTGGGCCTCCGAGGACGAGAAGGTCCAGCTCGACGGCTACGCCGAGTGGCATCAAGACGGGGAACCGGAGCTCCTCATCGTCGACGGCCAGCGGGTGCGCGTCTCGGAGTCCACGAAGTTCGAAGGCTCGGGCGCCGCCTACGGTCTCGACAGCATCCCTCTGGGCTACGAGGTCCAGGTCAAGGGGATCCGACTCGACGATGGCACCGTTCTGGCTCACGAGCTTCACGCCAAGCCCAACGGCAACGCGTTCATGGAAGGTTCGCTTCGGGCAGAGTTCGACGAGTTGGAAGCGCAGTTTCGCCGACGGGGCCACGTCTTCTTCTCCGACGAGGACTTTGGAGCACTCTGGCAGGAGGGAGAAGAAGTCGAGCGGGTACGTACCATTGCCTCCCGCCTGTCGCCTCCCTACATGGATTTCCAGGCTTTTCGCGTCTACGTCATCGACAACCCGGAATGGAACGCCATGGCGGCGCCCAACGGATCCATCTATGTGTTCCGAGGGCTGCTCCAGAACATGGACGACGATGAGGTCGCCATCGTTTTGGGGCACGAGCTAGCCCACGTCACCCACGAGCACTCCCGCCGCCACTTCAAGCGGGATCTTCTTCTCGCCGCGCTCCAGTCGGGAGCCCTGCTGGCGGCAGATGAGATCGACAACCGTGGGGCGCGCGTCGCGGTCAAAGGCTTGACCATCGCCGGCACGCTCGCCTGGACGAACGGCTACGGAAGGTCGCGCGAAGATCAGGCGGACCGAGTCGGACTGCGCTACGCCTACCAGGCCGGATACGACGTTCGCAAGGGGCCAGCCCTCTGGGAGCGCTTTGCCAAAAAGTATGGAGGGCTTCCCAAGCCTTTGAATTTCTTCCTGGGAGGCCACTCGGTCGCCAAGGACCGCGCCGCCAACCTGGAGGAGGAGCTGGCGCGCAACTACTCGCTCGATTGAAGCCGGTCGATCATCCGGAATCCACTGCGGCCCTATTGCACGTAGCCCAGCGAGCGTAGGTTCTTCTCCAGCTCTTCGTTCTGGAGATCAACCGGCGTCGGTTTCCGGACCGGGCTGGCTGCTCTCCGCGCCCAACCACAAGGACAACTCCAGCAGGAGTCTCTCCACCACGTTCATTTCGGCGCGCTCTTGGATAACGGCCCGGGCCAGCGCCGGCTGGTCGGTAATGAGGCTATCGACACCCCGGCTGATCATTCTCGACATCTGGGAAGGATCGTTGATGGTCCAGACGAAGACTTCCTTTCCTCGGCGGTGCGCCCTTCGGATGAAGTGGGGAGTCGCCAGATTCGCGTGAACGGTCATGAGGCAGGCCTGCTCCAGGGCGACGATGGCGAGACTCAGGGCGGAAAGCACCACCAGCGCCAGCAGGCCG
>DATDRI010000423.1:0-4453 GCA_035291825.1 Vicinamibacteria bacterium
TCGGTTTGGCCCGCGATTTCGGCAAGTTCGCATGGAACGGCGAAGGCTTCCTTCCGGTGGAAATCGACCTGGCAGATCTGGAAACCCTGCCCCAGCGGCTCAAGGACCTGTCCCGCCAGCAAAACGGGATCGATGCCGTCGTCTGCAACGCGGGGAGAGGTCAGTTTGGCTCTCTGGAGGAGTTCTCCTACCAACAGATCCGCTCCTTAGTGGATTTGAATTTCACCAGCCAGGCCTTCCTGGTGCGAGCCTTGCTTCCCGGAATGAAGGAGCGGGGGCGGGGCGACGTGGTCTTCATAGGATCGGAAGCCGCCCTCAGTGGGGGCCGACGGGGAGCGGTCTATTCGGCCAGCAAGTCGGCTCTCAGAGCCTTTGCACGATCCCTGCGCCAGGAGAGCTCGCGAAGCGGCATACGGGTTTGCGTCGTCAATCCGGGAATGGTGAGAACTGGTTTTTTCGACGACCTGGCGTTCGCGCCTGGGAATGAAAAAGACAACGCCTTGCTGCCGGAGGAAATAGCGCAGGTCGTCGCTTTCGTGCTTTCCTCGCGACGAGAGACCGTATTCGACGAGATCAACCTTTCGCCACTTCGGAAGGTGTTGCGGTTCAAGGACGAAAAGTAGTAGCTTCGCGGAGGTCTCCCTTGCGATGCCAAAGAACTCAGCGAGCGGACGAATGAGTCACACAAACGATTTTCACTGGCGCAGGCAACGGAGGGACATCGGCTTCCGCGCCCTCCCCCTGCTGTTCCTTCTCACCGGGTGCTCCCTGGAGCCCGGCTCGACGGACACGCCGGACGACTCGGAGAATCTCCAAGCCGGCGGGTATTTGAGCCCGCTTGTCCAGCTGCAGAGGCTGCAAGGGGTGGAGGATCATCTGCACGTCGATGAAGTGCGCCTCCGCGGCGACGGCCTCCTACTCCAGTGTAGTTACACCTTCGGAGTCGTCGACGCCACCGATGCCGCGGGCATGCAGTATCTCTCGCAGAACCTCAAGCACTCCATTCCCGGCGATACGCGTAGGCCCGGCTGCATCCACTTGGCCTCGGAGGGCAATATCGTCTACACGACCCACCGGGGGAACATCAGGAATCCGACGTTCCTCTCGGGGTGGGACATCACCGACCCCGAGACACCGGTACAGCTTCCCGTCCTGCAGGAGCCCGATGTTCGCTACGAGGGCGTCGACGTCGCGAACGGCAACATCTTCGTGGGGCTGCACGAGAAGGGTCTCGGCGTCTATCGCCGCGACGAAGACGGCAACTTCCAGCGGCTCGGAACCGCCACCGGCTTCACCAACGCTTGGGGCGTGGAGGCTCGCGACAACACGGTTTTCGTCGCCGACGGGGCGGGAGGCCTGGTCATCGTCGATGCTACCGACCCTGCCCATCCAACCGTTCTCGGCCGAGCCCCGACCGGAGGTCAGGCCAGCGGCGTGGTCGTGGACGGGGACATCGCTTACGTCGCGGCGGGATCGGCCGGCCTGGTGGTGGTGGACGTCTCGGACCTTGCGAATCCCATGGTCGTCGGCACGGCCGAGATGCCCGGCTCCGCTGTCCGCGTGGACTACTCGGCGGGCCAGGTCTTCGTTGCCGCATGGAACGACGCGAGAGTCTACGACGTCTCTCTGCCGGCCACTCCTCGTTTCGTCGGTGCCGTGCGTTTGACGAAAGAGGGCAACCTCCCCGACGGTGACCGCCCGGCGCCGACCTCGCGTATCCTCGGGATAGCGGCACGGAACGACGAGGTCTTCGTCGGCAACTGGCACGTTCTCTACTCGTATCGCCTTCACTCCGAGCGGCGGGCGCCTAACATCCGGCTGCCGGAGGCCGCCTCGATGATCGACTTCGGTCCGGTGGAGATCGGGCAGAGCAACACACTCCCCTTCCAGGTCACCAATCAGGGCACCGCGCCGCTCACGCTCCTCAGCAACAGGACATTCGGGAGCGCTTTCACCGCCGAGCCGCAGCAAGCTCGCATCGCTCCCGGCGAGACCGCCACCCTCTCCCTGACGTTCCGCCCGACCACCAAGGAAATGGAAAAGGGCTACCTGCAGATCTTGTCCGACGATCCTCAGGCGCCCCTCCGCACGGCCTATATGGTCGGCAACCAGCCCGGCCTGGGAGTCGGTATGCCCCTACCGGAGATCACCGCCGTCCTCCTCGATGGCAGCCGGTGGTCGTCCTCCGAGACACGAGGAAAGGTGGCATTGCTGGCGTACTTCGCCACCTTCTGACCGCTCTGCAGTCTGGAGTTGCCAGACATCGAAGAGCGTTTCTGGAGGAGGTACAGAGATCAAGGCCTGGTGGTGATCGCTCTCAATGCTCATGACCAGCTAGAGCAAATCGGCGAGGTGCAGGAGTTCTGCCGTACGCTGGGCGTTTCCTTCAACGTGGGGCTGGAGGAGACCGGGACCTATCGTGCCTTGACGCAGAATTTCGTGGGACCGAACCCTTTTCCGGTCGATGTCATCGTGGGGAAGGATGGCAAGATCGCCTATATCACCCGCGAGTATGACCCACCCGCCATAACCGAGGTCATCGAGAAGCTGCTCGCAGAGTGAGGCGCCGTTCCGCCGCCGGAGCGTCTCCGGTGGAAGCGGCCGGCCTAAGAGCACGTAAGTAAATAAGCATCTCACTTCTTTGGTCTTGAGACGGGAATGAGTGTGTAGTTCCAGTCTCCATGAAATCGTGCGGTCTTGAGGTTCACCTTGGCGAGTTCATCAGCGGCTACCTTTGCACCCGCGGGGTAGGTACTGCGGTCGAGCGCGGCTCTCACCCGAAGCCCTTTCTCGGTGGTAGTAGCCGCTATGAGGCTAACGATCACTTGGTAGCTCACGAGCGGCTTTCCGCGCCAATTCATGCTGATGAAGGAGAATAAGCGGTGTTCGATTTTGTTCCACTTGCTGGTGCCCGGCGGAAAGTGGCAGACCGAGATCTCCATCCCGAGTTCGTTCGCCAGCTTCTGTAGTTCCACCTTCCACAGTCTCAACTTGGGACCATTGCTCCCCCCGGCGTCTGCCGTGATCAGCAGCCGCTTGCGGCCTCGGTAGAGCGAGCGACCCATACTGCGCCACCAGCGTCGGATGCTCTCGACCGCGAAGCTCGCCGTGTCATGATCAATCCCTACGCTGACCCAGCCGCTGTTGCTTCCAAGATCGTAGACCCCATAGGGGATGGCTCGCCCCAACTCTGGAATCACGAAGTCGTGGACCCGCACCTTTTCCGGATCTCGTTGGGGCCGCAGTTCCCGGCCTCCATTCTTGAAGTTTCCCACCAACTCCTTCTTCTTCGTGTCGACGGAGATCACAGGTTCGCTCGCACGCAGGAACTTCCGAACCCGGCGGTTGATGTGTTCGAACTGGGCATTGCGGTCGGGGTGACTCGCTCCCTCGATCGTCTTGCGATTCGCCTGCAAACTGTAACCCAACTCATGGAGTAGCTCGCTTACGAGTTGGTGGGACGCCAAGTGGTGGTGTCGCCGGAGTTCTTGGGCTAGTTGTCTGACGCTCTTGCAGGTCCAACGCAGTGGCGACTCCGGGTCGCCTCGCGTCGTCGGTTCCACCAGTCGCTCCAAATCCGCAAGCAACGAGGGATCCTGCATGATTCTCTTCTTTCGACCACCCCCTGCTTTGCGGATCCGCTCCCCTCCACTCTTCGGCCTCACTTCTTCCCGAAGCTCTTGGATTCCCCTTCGGATCGCCCGCCGTGACACCCCGGTCGAGCGCGACACGACCGAAATCCCTCGCGCTCCGAGCGCTCCTGCCTCAGCTGCTGCCACCATACGCCGCAGCCGTTCATCAAGATGATGTTCAAGAACTTTGAACCGGTCCCGGATCCCCGTCTCCACCACCACCATGACTGGCGGCAGCGTATCACGGGTACCACATTATATGGTATAGTTATTTACTTACAGACCCTTAGGCGATCGCCTGCCTAATTTCACGTTCGATGCCGCGAAACGCATTATGGCAGATCTCGATCTTCTTCATGATCTGTTTTTTCGAAAAACCGTACTCATTGGGGTGGCAATCTCGAGTCAGAACGTAAAGAGCGGTGGCGCCCAGCGACGCGGCGGACTTCTCAATCTCGTTGAAATGGGCCGGGGCAATGTTTCGGTCGGAGATGACCACAGACAGGTATTTCGCTCTGGGAGAAAGACGCAGAGTTATTGGGTCGCGGCCGTTTCCCTTTCTGGCCAACAGCCTGAATTTCTGCCCCCGCAACCGCGTCATCAATCGGTTTTTCTTGCGTAGTGATGGGCCAAAGTCGTCCCGTTGGTATCCTAGGTCCATCTTGACATCCACCAAAGCGCAGACTTCAGAGGGCTTGCAGATGACCAGATCGGGCTTGAGTCTTTCTCGCACTGACTTTCTCCCTATTGTCATCGGCTGATTGATGAAAATGCGGTCTATGCTCGGCACGCGTGTGACGAGATAGTAAGCAAGCAGGTCC
>DATDRI010000424.1:0-2197 GCA_035291825.1 Vicinamibacteria bacterium
ACTCCCAGCTCATCCCGGGGAACCGAGACCGCGATATCCATCTCGCGGCGATGTCCCACGTCGACGATGCGGACACCGTCGCCCAGGAAGGCGGCGACTTCCTCGATGGGCTTCACGGTTGCGGATAGGCCGATGCGTTGCGGCCTGGCGCCGCCGTTCTTCGTTACCAGATCCTCCAGGCGGGCGAGAGACAGGGCGAGATGAGAGCCTCGCTTGTCATCCGCCACCGCGTGGATCTCGTCGACGACAATGGTTCCGACTTGGCCAAGGATCTTGCGACTCTTCTCGGCGGTCAGCAAGATGAACAGAGACTCGGGAGTGGTGACCAGAATGTGGGGCGGCTTCCGCAACATCATTTGCCGCTCCCGGGCCAAGGTATCGCCGGTGCGGACCGAGGTTCGGATTGGCGTCAGCTCCCTGCCCTGGCTGGCTGCAAGGGACGAGATCTCCGCCAGCGGCCGCTCCAGATTCTTGTGGATGTCGTTGCTGAGCGCCTTGAGGGGCGACACATACACCGCGCAGGTGTGGTCGGGGAGACCTCCGTCGGTGGCCAAACGCACCAGCTCATCGAGACAAATAAGGAAGGCGGCCAAGGTCTTACCCGATCCGGTGGGCGCCGAGATCAGTACGTCCTGTCCGGTGCGGATTTCCGGCCAGCCGCGTAGCTGCGGGTCGGTCGCGCCCTGGAACTTCTCCTGGAACCAGGTGGAAATCAGGGGGTGGAAGTCGGACAGCAGGGGCATGGGCTGGCCCATTCTAGCCCGATGGGTCAGGTCCAGCCCAGCTCCCGGCTATTCATGTACAGAGTCCAACCCAGAATGTGGGCTTGCACGACCGCCAGATAGGCGGACATCAAGTTTGCCAAGAGACCACCCAGTAGGAGCACTCTCGCCAAGAGGATCTCCAGAATGAGCTGGAGAACAGACAGCGGGTCGAGATGCAACCGTCTGCATCACGTCCTCCTATTGAGTTGTTCGTGGATTTTCTTGAGTCAGGCTCTTCTGCTGGTAGAGCCGGCCGTCGTGGAACCCGAGGCGCCGGTAGTACTCCCTGGTGCCCACGCTGGAAATCACCGCCAAACTGGAAAACCCCGCCTCCCGAGCCAGCGCTTCGGCGCGACGAACGAGTCTACGTCCCAAGCCCAGGTGCTGCGCCTTGCCCTCGTCCTTCTCTCCCAGCGCCGCGGCGGCGCCATAGACGTGTACCTCCCGCACCAACGCGCTTTTCCGGATCTCCTCGATGAAGGACTCTCTCGCCGGGAGGGCGAGCCTCAGGAAACCCGCGATGCGGCGGTCGCCGTTGATGAACTGCAAGAAGACCTCTTCCCCAATGGAGCTCCGGTAGCGCAGCTCGTCCAGACTCAATTCTTCCTCTCGGACGCGAGCGCTCCGGATCTCGCGGCTCCGAATGTCGCGGCAGGCGAGGCCTCGAGCCCGAAGCTCGGCTTCCGCAACCCCACGGAAGTTCGTGGTCTTGTTCCCGTCCAGGATGTCGTCTCCTGGAATATCACGGATCACACGGCTGATGCGGCAGTAACCCGGCACTCTCTCCAGGCAGGCTACCAGTACTTCGAGAAGCTCGTGGTGCGTGTAGGGCCTCCACTTCTCCGCCTGGTAGGCCACCATCAGCTCCGCGCTTTCGATCAGACTACAGGGATAGATCTTGAGCTCGTCGGGGCGGAAGTCGGAATCGGAGAAGAGACGCTCGAAGTCCTCGACGTCGCGAACGGGAGAGGAGCCGTAGAGGTTCGGCATCCAATGGGCCTGGATCTTGAACCCCGCCTGACGCAGCAAGCGAATCGCTCTTCGCGTCGTCGCCACGTCGTGACCTCGCTTGTTCAGGGTGAGAACGTCGTCCGATAGACTCTGGATCCCAATCTGGACCTTGGTGGCGCCCAGGCTGCGCATGCGCTCCACCTCGGCCTCGGTGACGTAGTCCGGCCTCGTCTCGACAGAGAGTCCCACGCAACGATGGAGACTCGTCTCGTTCTGGAGATGCGCGCTCTCCACCTCGGCCAGCGAAGCGAGCTCGTGAGCGTCGCCCGAGCGCAAATAACCGGAGACGATATCGTTATAAGGATTGGATCCTAACTTCCCGTCCACCCGGATGTTCAGGCCCTGGTAGTTCGGCCGGCCAGGGTGGGGATCGTCTCGAAAACTCCCCCGACCGAAGTCGTTCATGGCTTCGAAGCATCTTT
>DATDRI010000425.1:0-6301 GCA_035291825.1 Vicinamibacteria bacterium
TAATGGTCGGGGCGAGAGGATTCGAACCTCCGACCCCCTGGTCCCGAACCAGGTGCTCTACCAGGCTGAGCCACGCCCCGACGAACTGCCTATAGCAAGTACTTTATACCGAGGAACCCTCCGGCGAGTAGTACAAAGAAGTTAACGACGGCCGCCTGGTCCGGGCGGTCCACCGTTCCAGTTGAGTCCCCAGGACGCGAGCTCGTCCAAAGCCTGGTAGTTCGTGAAGTCGATGTGGAGCGGAGTGACCGAAATCAGATTCTCCCGCACCGCCGTGATGTCGGAGACCCCATTCCGCTCCCAGCGGCTGAAGCCTTGTTTGATCCAGAAGTAGACGCGGGAGCGCGGATCCACGCGCTGCTCGACGTTGGCGCGGTAGTCCCGCTTTCCCTGGCTGGTGATGCGGACGCCTTCCACTTTCCCGGCCGGGACATTCACGTTGAGGAACGTGTGGCGCGGCAGCTGCTTGGCGGCCACGATGCGGGCCAGCTGCACCGCAAACTCGGCGGCCGTCTTGTAGTCTTCGGATGCCTTGGAGGCGAGAGATATGGCGAAGGACGTGATGCCGAGCATCGTGCCTTCCATGGCACCGGCCACCGTGCCGGAATAGGTAACGTCGTCTCCGAGATTGGCTCCCCGGTTGATCCCGGAAACCACCAGATCGGGGCGTCGGCCGAGGAGGTTGCCAACCGCGAGGTTCACGCAGTCGGTCGGCGTTCCCTCGACCGAATAGACGCGTTCCTTCAGCTCCTGATAACGCAAGGGCTCGGAGAGCGTCAAGGCATGACCTATTCCGCTCATTTCGCGGGCTGGGGCGACCACCGTAACCTCTCCCACCTCGGCCAGCCTCTCGGCAAGGGCACGGAGGCCGGGGGAGTCTACTCCGTCGTCATTGGTCACCAGGATACGGATCACAGGTCTCCTCGTCGAATGTGCAGAGAGCCGGGCAAGAAAATGGCCATGGAATCGACTTCGAAACTAAATAATAGCAGGAAATGTGGTCGGGACGGCGGGATTTGAACCCACGACCACTTGCACCCCAAGCAAGTGCGCTACCAGGCTGCGCTACGTCCCGATCCGGCCTTGAAGCGAAGTGCATCCTACCACGCTCCGCCATCGCGATCAACGGAGCCCGCTAGTCTTTTGCCTTTCCCGGCTTCCCCAGATGGGAATCGTTCGACTCGAGGATGTCGAGGATGTCCTTCAGTCCGTTCTTGATCTCCTGAATGCTTCCGCCGCTCGGCTCTCCTTCCGCCAGCGGTCGGGTCACCGGGGCCTCCGCTCTCCCCCCTCCCTCCTTCATCTCCTGCTCCAGTTTCTTCTTGGCGCCGGCAATGGTGAACCCCTCTTCATAGAGCAGCGCCTTGATGCGAAGAATGGTCTCGATGTCCCGACGCCGATAGATACGTTGGCCCGAGTTGTTCTTGGCGGGCGCCAAAGCCGCAAACTCCGACTCCCAGTAACGCAAGACATAGGGCTGCGTCTCGGTCAGCTCGCAGACCTCGCCGATCTTGAAGAACAGCTTGTTGGGTATCTTCTTTTCCATGCTCGGCTAGTCGATACGCCTTGGCCACCTTCGTTTCAAATCAGGCTGGTCTGGAATGACTTCGAGGGTCGAAAGACCACCGACTTACGCGGGAGGATGTTCATCTCCTCGCCGGTTTGAGGGTTCCGCCCTTTCCGGCCCTTCTTCCCCCTGACCGTAAATGTCCCGAATCCAGTGATTTGCACACGCTCGCCGTTTTGCAGACCCTGTTTGATGGACCCCAGTATGACCTCCACCAGCCGGGATGCTTCCTTGTTGGAAATGCCGCCATGGCGTTCGTAGACTACCCTCGCAAGGTCAGCCTTGGTCATGGAGAAGTCAAGAAACCATCCGGCTTTCGGCGCACAGAGGTTAAACCTTGGTTTAATTTAAGGACTGATGGGACTTGAGGTTCAGTTGATATCCTAAAGCATTATATGAGACTTGTCACGCAAGTCAAGCATAATCATTAGTCGAATGAGGCTTCAGTCGCGACGCTGACGCAGTGACACGCGGATGGGAGTCCCTTCGAAGCCGAACTTTTCCCGAAGTCGACGCGCCAGGTAGCGCAGGTAGGTGGGGTCGATCTGTCCGGCGCGGTTGGCAAAGATGACAAAACGGGGCGGCGCCACGCCCACCTGAGTCATATAAAAGAGCTTGACCTCCTTGCCGTCCTTGGAGCGGGCCGGATGACGGCCCGCCTCGTCATGGAGGAACTGATTAAGCTTCGTTGTTGCAACGCGTTGGAGCTGGTGCCCGCGGACCCCATCGATCAGGGGTAGAATATGGTGAACTCCCTTTCCGGTGAGCGCGGAGACAAAGGTCCGCGGAACGAACGACAGATGGGGCAGTCGCTCCAACGCCTCGTCCTGAAGCTCCTGGGCCTGGCGCTCCCGCCCTTCCACGAGATCCCACTTGTTGAAAACAAGGATCGCTCCTCTCCCGGCATCCACAATCTTCGCGGCAATGGTGCGGTCCTCACTGGTGAGACCTTGGGTGGCGTCCGCGACCAAGAGACAAAGATGTGCTCGCTCCAGAGCGCGCTCCGCGTAGAGCACGCCTAGCTGGTCGGCGCGCGAAGGCATCTTGCCCCGCCGCCGGATTCCCGCCGTGTCGACGAAACGGTACACTCGCCCCCTGACCTCCCGCACCGTGTCCACCGGATCTCGAGTGGTGCCCGCCTGGTCGCTGACCACGGCGCGCTCTTCTCCCACCAGTCGATTGAGAAGAGATGACTTTCCGACATTGGGCCGGCCCACGATGGCGACGCGAGTCTCCTCCCGTTCCGCGAGCTCCTCCGTCTCGGGAAGGCGCTCGGCGATCGCGTCCAAGAGCTCGTTCACTCCCAGCCCATGCTCGGCCGAGACTTCGAAGATCAGAGGAAACCCCAACTTGTGAAACTCCATGGCATCCGCTTCGCGTCCCCGGTGATCGACCTTGTTCACCACCAAGAGAACGCGATCGGAATCCGGGCGAAGTTTTCGGGCGATAGCCTCGTCCTCGGGAAGCATGCCCGAGATAGCATCCACCACCCAGCACAGGAGGTCACTCTCTTCGATCGCCACCTCGCACTGCGCCACCACCTGCTCTTCCAGGGAAGACCCCGGCGGCTCGTAGAGCCCTCCTGTATCGACGAGCTCGAACTCCTTGCCGGCCCAGTTGGCCTGCATCAGATTCCGGTCGCGAGTGGAGCCGGCGACGGCATCGACGATGGCGCGACGCACTCCGGCAAGGCGGTTGAAGAGCGTCGACTTACCCACGTTGGGCCGCCCCACGATGGATACCTGTGGGAGTCTATTTTTGTCCATATCTCAATTCAAATCTATCAGTTACGAGGATGCCCGAGTATAGCACCGGTCACGCCACCCGGACAACCCGCTAACTTCGCTGTTTAGAGCATGATATGGGGGAATTTCCTTGACACCCTTCCCTCCCACTCCTATAATGAACCCCTGCTATCTCTCGGGAGGTCAATATGATAAAGGTAGACATCATCAACGAGGTGTCTGCTGCCGCTAACATTACCAAGGTCAAGTCCGAGCAGGCGGTGGAAGCGGTCCTGGAGGCCATGAAGCAGTCGATGAAACGCGGTGAACGCATCGAGCTGCGAGGCTTCGGGGTCTTCCAGGTGAAGCCACGAAAACGAGGGATTGGCCGAA
Organism: Vicinamibacteria bacterium; assembly: GCA_035291825.1. Lineage (GTDB taxonomy): Bacteria > Acidobacteriota > Vicinamibacteria > Marinacidobacterales > DATDRI01 > DATDRI01. The sequence goes on from DATDRI010000425.1 coordinate 3,685, forward strand.
ATCCACGAACCGGCAAAGAGGTCAGGATCCCTCCGGGAAGAACCATTCGCTTCAAACCCGGCAAGGACCTACAGAGTATCCCCTAAAAGCGCGCGGTGAATTTCAAGACCGTCCAGCCGGAATTCATCTGAGGAAATCATCTCAACGTCGACTCCCCCCATCCGCGTCGAGCTCCCGGTACCGGCCTACACGCAAGGACTCCAACCCAAGCCCCCTTTTCCTTTCATCCAGCTCGTCCTCTTTCTCCTGACCATCGCTTCCACGCTTCTGGTGGGAGCCTATCAGGGTCTGGCCTTCGCCTCCGCCGAAGCGCAAGAGCTCTTCCCCGATGTCATGCCGATGGCGAAGCAGCTGCAGACGCTCCTCACCTACGGTACACCCTTCAGCTTCACCATCATGGCCATTCTGCTCAGCCATGAAATGGGCCACTACCTCACCGCCCGCTATTACCGCGTGAAGGCGACGCTCCCCTACTTCATTCCCTTCCCATTCTCGCTCATCGGAACGCTGGGCGCCTTCATCATGATCCGCTCGCCCTTTCCTCACCGGCGCTCGCTCCTCGATATCGGCCTGGCCGGACCGTTTGCGGGATTCCTGGTCACCCTACCGGCTCTCTTCGTGGGCATTGCCCAGTCGAGGCTCGGTCCCTCCATGGGTGGTGAAGGCATCACTCTCGGTGAGCCGATTCTCTTCCGTCTGGTGAGTGCCTTGCTTTGGCCGGATGCGCCCGACGATCAGGTGCTCTACATCAGCCCGGTGGGGCTGGCGGCTTGGTTCGGCCTCCTGGCCACCGCGATCAACTTGATGCCCATCGGGCAGCTCGACGGCGGGCACGCCACCTACGCTCTTCTCCGAGGAGGGGCGCACCGGGTGTCCCGGATCGCCTTCTTCCTTCTCTTTCCCATGGCCTACTTCGGCCCCACCTGGCTGGTGTGGGCGATGTTGGCTTTTCTCCTCGGGATCCGGCGACCTCATCCCTCCACTCTGAGCGACCAGACTCCCCTGCCCGGGAGCCGCAAGTGGATGGGAGCGCTGGGATACCTGATCTTCGTTCTCTGCTTCACCCCGGAGCCAGTGGTCTTCAGTTGGAGTGAAGTCTTGGGGCTCGCACCGTAGAAGAGCAACCGAAGTCTACTCGGGAAGCACCGCGAGCCCGAGTGCTTTGCCGGACTCCCGAATGCGGCGATCGAGGCTCAGTAAAGCCACCCCGGGGACCGACGAACGGGCGACGACGGCCGTCGCCATGTGGAGTGCGTCCAGAGTGCGTACCGGCTCACGCGGAAAAGGACGGCGAGCCCGATCCACGATCTCCGCATCGAGACGGAAGACGTTCCAATGCGCGGCGGCCCTGTTGAGGTACGCCCGTCGATCAGCGGCGTGTGCTTCCGATATTTGATCCGTCGTCACCGCTCGGATCAAAGCTCGATCACATTCGATCAGGGTCAGATCCGACGCCAGGACGATCTCAGCGGAGGAAAGCAGTCTCCGGACCCGTTCACCGCTCGACTCACCGAGAAGCCACGCCAGAACGGCGCTCGACTCGGCGTAGAGAATCAAGTTTCTCCCCGTCCCTCGCTCAGTAGCTTTTCGGTCGTGCCTTCAGGAACCAGGGGACCGAGCGAAGGGTAGACGCCCGGTTGGTTGCGGCCCCCGATGGCCACGCCGCCACGAGCGGCTAGGACGGCAAGGTCGGGTTGGAGATGCTCCAGTATCGGGGCCCGCCCCGGGGCCTTCAGCTCGGCGACCGCTTGGCCTCGGTCGGTTACCAAGACGGTCTCGCCGGCGCGCACTCTTCGCAGGTATTCGCTCAGACGATTCTTAAGCTCTCTGATTCCAACCGATTTCATGACGCCGACACTAATGTAGCCACATGTGGCCACATCTGTCAAGCGAGCTCGCCGTCCCGGAACTCCAAAGTGCTCTGCGATAAGCAAGAGATCATCTTGTCGCGTCGAGGACGAGCCGCAGAGGCCGGCGGCCTCTGGTGCGGTAAATCGAAAAGCCGCTGCGATCGAGAGTGAGGATATCGTGAACGTCCAGCCCCTCGGCAAGAAGCACGAGCGTCGCATCCGCGAAGTCCATCGGTGCGTCGGCAAACCTCTCCATCACACTTCCCGGACTTTGTGATCCTGAAAAGAGATCGCTAGACTTGCGGCATGCGCGATCCGTTGCGACAGGCAAGCCTCTTCGCGGTGGGCCTATTCTTTCTGGGCTGGCTGGGCTGGCAGAGCGGCCCGCCCCCCCGGGCAGAAAGTGTCCGTTTCGAAGTTTCCTTTCCGCCCTCCTTGCATGAGGCGGCGGTGGATGGCCGTGTGCTTCTCATGTTGTCCACGAACGGAGAGGAAGAACCGAGATTTCAGATCGGCACCGAGCTCGATACCCAACAAGTCTTCGGCATCGACGTGGAGGGGCTGGGACCGGGCGAGAAGGCGGTCATCGACGATTCGACGCTCGGTTATCCCCATAAGACGCTGGTCGACGTCCCACCCGGGGAGTATTTCGCTCAGGCTCTCATCAACGTCTACGAAACGTTCCATCGGCGGGACGGCCATGTCCTCAAGCTTCCCATGGACGACGGCGAGGGACAGCAATGGGAGAGATCGCCCGGCAACCTTTA
>DATDRI010000426.1:0-4839 GCA_035291825.1 Vicinamibacteria bacterium
TGCCCGCCTGGCGGGAAGCGTCTCCGACCAGGAGCTCGCGGCGCTGTACGATCGGTGCGATCTCTTCGTTCATCCAACTCTCTACGAAGGCAGCTCCCTGGTGACTCTGGAGGCGATGGCGCACGCCAAACCGGTGGTGGCAACTATCGTGGGTGGCATTCCCGACAAGGTCGAGGAAGGGAAGAACGGCTTCCTGGTTCCGCCTGGCGATCCCCAGGCGCTGGCGATGGCCCTGGTTCGCGCATTGTCCCTGGGGGCGCGATTGGCCGCTCTGGGAAAGGAAGGAAGGCTGCGCGTGGAGTCCGATTTCAGCTGGGGGGCGCGCATCGAGAACCTTCTGGACGTCTACCGCGAGCTCATCGACGCCCGGCGGGGCCGCGCCTGATAACCCGGATGGACGGTCGTCGCCCACGTCCTCGCGCGGGACATCATTCGCTTCATCCGCACCAAGTTCTGGCTATAGTATCGACTCCACGACTGTTAAAGGAGGGTTACCTCGAGAACGGCGGCGGATGCGATCATGCCACTTCGTGTTTCTGCGGTAGCGTGAGAGTGAACTCCGTACCGCGGCCGACTTCACTCTTCACCACAATCGTGCCGTGATGCTTCCTTAAGATGTTGTAGCAGATCGATAGGCCTAACCCCGTCCCAACGCCCAATCCCCCCTTGGTCGTGAACCCAGGGTCGAATACCTTGCCGATGTCCGGCTCAGGGATACCCTTTCCTGTATCGGACACCTTCACGTAGACGTTCCGCTCATCGGCCGATGTTCGGATCGTGATCGTCCCCCGTACTTCGATGGATTGCGCGGCGTTGACGAGGAGATTCATGAAGACTTGATTCAATTGGCCGGGGTAACAGTGGATGCCGGGGATTCTCCCGTATTCCTTGATCACCGTGACCTTGCCCTCGAACTCGTGGTGCACGAGGCGTAACGTATCCTCGATACCTTCGTGAACGTCCGTGCTCTGGAACTCCGCCTCGTCGAGCTTCGCGAAATTCTTGAGACTCCGCACCATGGTCGCCATACGGTTACCGGCTTCTCCGATCACGCGATTGCTCTCGAGCAACAGCGTAGAAGCGTTTCTTAGCCGGGGATCTCGTTGGGTGATCTCGTCGCCTTCGATCTCCTCGACCAGCTCGTTAATTTTCCGGATACAACGGGTCGAAACGTCGGCGGCGCTAACGATCGATCCGATCGGCGTGTTTAATTCGTGCGCCAACCCCGCGACCAGACTGCCGAGCGATGCCATCTTTTCTTGCATGACGAGACGCTCCTGCATTTGAAGGCGCTCCTCAGTGACGCGGATCAAAGTGTAGGTCATCCCGGCGTGCAGGCCATAGATGGTTCCCAAAGTGTTCAACATCGCCCGGTCGCGAGCCTCGAGGGATCCCGTGGCGAACACCAGGAGGCCGATGCTCTTCCCTTTGGCCCGCATGGGAAGCACGAAGAGAGAGTCGGGCCGATCGCGAAAAAGCCACTCGATAAACGCGCCGCTCTCTTCGTTATAACGATCCGCCGGATGATCGAACCACTGCGCGCTAGGGCTGGCGAGTGCCTGGGCCATGCCTTCCCGCACCGGGACGTGGCGCCATTCCGACGACTTTTGGAACTTTCCTTGCTGGAAAAGGCCGACGACCTCGAAGCCGCCGTCCTTGTCGGATAGCAGAACGCTCATGCGGCGCGACGGGATCAACCACCGTGCATTCTGACAGACCGAGGGCCAAAAGGTTTCCAGCCGGTCCTGACTGGAAAAGGCGAGGATGGCTTCGTACAGCGTTCCCAAGGTGAGGGTGCTCACCGCAACCTGAAATCCCTCGGGCTTCTGGGAGCGGAACGTCTTGGTCACGATTCGGCTTCCCCCTCGACCGGAATGCCACTCACGTCCGCCCAGGTATTGATGAAATTGGCGAACGCTCCCATCATGGCCACTTCCATCGTTTCGCCCTCACTCAATCCGAGCTCGCGCAATCGACGAAAATCCTCGTCGGTCACCGAGCTTGGCTCCCGAGCCACTTTCATAGCGAATTCGAGAATCGCGCGCTGCGGGGGCGGAACCTTGGCGAGGCTTAGGTCTTCTGTCACGCTATCGATGATCTCCTTCGGAACCCCCATTGCCTCCAGTGCACTCGTATACAGGGCAGCGCAGTAGCGGCACTGGTTATGTGTGGAAATCTTGAGCAAGATCATCTGCTTGACGGTGGGAGGAAGTTGCCCCTGGAGCAGCACGCCTTTCACGAGCTTCCAGGTGGCCGCCAGAATGTCGGGGCGCTCGGCCTGAGCCGTGAACCAGTTGAGAGGCACCCTCTCCCCGAGGCCACTTTCGATCATTTCGGCGTAGAGGCTACCGAGCTCCGGGTTATTCTCGGTGCGGTCAATCCTGCGGAATCGCTTTGCCATTATTTTCAGTCCACTTGGATTCCACTCACGTGAGCCCACGTATCGAGAAAGTTGCCGGCGGCGGCAAGCATCGTCACTTCCATGATCTCTCCATCACTTAGTCCGTGGTCCCGCAGAGTCTGGAAGTCGTCATCGGTAACCGATTTCGGATCTCTTGCAGTCTTGAGTCCGAACTTGATCATCGCCCGTTGCAGAGGGGGCACTTGCGCAAGCTCCGGGTCGCTGGTACAGCTTTGGATGACCTCGGTGGGCACCCCCATGGCCTCCAGGGCTCTGGTGTGGGCCACCGAGCAGTACTGACAATCGTTCTGCATGGCTATGGCCATGAGGATCATTTCCTTTACCGTGGATGGAACGACCCCCCCCACGACGACTCCCTTGAAAAGCTCCCAGGTCGGGGCGAGAAGATCCGGTCGCTCGGAGAGAGAGGTCACGAGGTTGTTCGGCACTCCCGGCTCACTACCTTCGGCGCCCGCTTCCAGGATCTCCTTGTAAAGCGCTTCGAGCGCAGTGTTCCCTCTTGGATCTTTGGTTTGTTTGAACCGTGACATCAATTTCTCCTTCGCAAGGAACAGCGGCCTGGAGGAAGAGGACATCTGACTCCCGCCGCCGGAGCCCCCACCACGAGTGCTGGCCCCGAGACTCCAATCCCGACCGAGGAGAATAGCATGGCGGGGCTAGGTTGAAAACTCCGTTGGACGAGATTCTACCGAATCATTTACACGGTTGAGGATGACAAGCTCATCGTGACGGTGGTCAAGATCGGGCACCGGAAAGATACCTATCGGCAGCTCGACCACCTCTGCTGCGGCCATTCGGAGTTCGAGAGGAAAGAGCTCAATGGCTCGACCTGATGCCACCTTGACCCACCGGAGAGGGTGGCATACAATCCCGCTTGTCCCCTCCGTTGTCGTCGTCGAAACGGAGTGGCGGAGAGCGCGAGTAGATTTCAAGACTTCCTTGCGGGCGACCCTAGCCCGCCGGCTTACAGTTCTGAATCAGGGAGACCCTCATGGCAGAAGGTAAGCAATGTAGCCACCCCCAAGCGGAAGAAACCACATCCGACAGAACCCCAGACAATTCATCCTTCATCACGCGAAGAGATTTCCTGAAGCGTACCAACGCCGGCGTGGCGGTGGGAATGATGACCGGGGCGGGAATCGCCACTCTCGTCGAACCGGAGGCGGTAGCGGCCCCCCAGGCCCAGACGCCGGTGGCGACTCCGATGGCGATGCGCAAGATCACGCTCGACATCGACCACCGGAAGTACGACGTGACGGTGGACGTTCGGGAAAGCTTGTGGGAGACGATGAACTACAAGCTGGGTCTGTCGAACTCCAACCTGGGATGCGACCGGGCGCAGTGTGGAGCCTGTACGGTGCTGGTGGATGGGCGGCCGATCAACGGATGTACGGTGCTCAGCGCCCGTAACGGTCGCGGGCAGAAGATCCTCACGGTAGCAGGCATCTCGCGCGGCCCCGGGCCGCAAGGACTGCATCCGGTGCAGCGAGCGTTCTGGCTAGAGGGTGGATTCCAGTGCGGCATCTGCACCCGCGGTTTCGTGATGTCGGCCTACGCGCTGCTCGAGAAGAACAAGAACCCGAGCCGGGCGGAGATCAAGGATGCTCTGGCGGGGAACATCTGTCGCTGCGGGGAGTACACGAAGATCATCAGCACCGTGGAGAAGGCAGCCGCCGAGATGCGCGGCGAGGAAGTCGTCTATACGGCGCCGCTCATCGCTACTGAGGCAGCGGAGGCCGGGAGCGCCCAGGTCGAAAACGCCGTTTCCATGGGGTTCGAGTTTGTCACGCCGATGGGCACCATCGAGCAGTTCGACGATCTGGCGTTGGAGTTGCGGAAGGTCCCCGGTGTGGTGCGGGTCTCGGGGACCGAGCGCACGATCACGATCGTATGGGATTCGGCGCGATTGGATGAAGCGCGAGTGCGGCAGGCTCTGACGGAATTGGGACACCCGGTCAGGCCTTAGGCAGATCGGAAAGGGTTCTCAGTCAGGCGGCTCTCCGGTGGCGGCGCAAGGAGGAAGAACGACATGGCTTTGAAGGTGGATCCAGTTCGCATAGTCCAGGACCCGGCGTACGCGGCCGGTTTGACCGACGCCCACTGGAAGGCCTTGGCGGAAGACCCAGTGTGGAACGAGATGGTGGGAGAGTTCCGCGAGATGGTGGAGCCCGTCCTGGCGCTTTACGCGCAGCGGATGGGCGAGGCGGCTCCCCGGGAAGGCTCACCTTCTACGGCAGGATCGGCTGCGGCGCAGGCACCCTTCCAGGTAGTGGGCAAGCGAGTGCCGCGTCTGCACGGGCTCGGTGTCGTTACCGATCTTGGGCAATACACGGAGAACATGCGGATGCCGGGCATGCTCTTTACCAGGACCCGGCGCAGCCCGCACCCGCACGCCAGGGTAACCAAGGTGGATGTGA
>DATDRI010000427.1:0-2112 GCA_035291825.1 Vicinamibacteria bacterium
CGGCTCCCGAGAATACTCTGGCTTCGGTGGAACGCGCCCTGGCCGACGGCGCCGACATGATCGAGATAGACGTGCAGGAGACCGCCGACGGCGAAGTGGTGGTCATCCATGACAGCGATCTGATGAAGATCGGAAGGGTCAACCTCGCGATTTGGGACGCCACCTACCCGCAGCTCCAGGGCATCGACGTGGGAAGCTGGTTTGCTCCCGAGTTCAGCGGAGAGCGCGTTCCCAAGCTGCGGCAGGTGCTCGAGCTTTGCAAGGGAAGAGCTCGGGTCGACATCGAGCTGAAATACTACGGACACGACGTGCGTCTGGAAGAGCGGGTGGTGGAGATCGTGGAGGCGAGCGGGATGGAGTCGGAAGTGGTGGTGATGTCACTGAAATACGAGGGCATCCAGAAGCTCAGGGAGCTGAGGCCGGATTGGACGGTCGGCCTCTTGACCGCCACCGCCCTGGGAGATTTGACGCGGTTGGACGCCGACTTCCTCGCCGTTCACGCGAATCTGGCGACTCCCCATTTCATCCGAAGGGCGCACCGCCGAGGAAAAGAAGTCTTCGTTTGGACCATCAACGATCCTTCCCAGATGTCGAGAATGATCAGCCGGGGAGTCGATAGCCTCATTACCGACCAGCCGGCGCTGGCCCGGGCCGTTATCCAAGAGCGCGCCGAAATGAACGTGGTGGAGAGACTCCTGCTGGAGCTGTCCCTGTGGTTGGGCGCGGAGAGCAGCCAGCCCGGTCCGGAAACCGACGCCGGTTGATCTCCAGAAAGTCGTTTGGTCTCGTTGAGCGGCCGCGGCGACTGATGCCAGCATCACAGCTCGGATACGATGGTCTTCCGGTGGGGCGGCGAGGAATAGTCATGAGTCCAAAGACGTCGAGGCGTTTCATTCTCTTCGCGCTGTCGGCCCTCGTCTCCTCGATCGCCGCTTGTCGTTCACCGGTACCAGATCGTCCCAACGTGGTGGTGATCCTCATCGATACGCTCCGTCCCGACTACCTGGGCTTCTATGGTTATCCGGAGGAGAAGGCGCCCTTCCTGGCGGGGTTGGCCCAGCGGTCGGTAGTCTTCGAGCGAGCCTTTTCCACGTCCTCTTGGACCGCGCCCAGCACTTCGTCCCTGTTCACGTCGCTCTACCCCAACCAACATGGGGTCATCGAGGGGTTCAACATGCGCCGCAAGCGCAATGCCAAGCTGGAGAGGCAGGGCCAGGAGACCATGGTGCTCAATCGCATGCCGGCCAGTGTGACGACGCTTCCCGAGCGGTTCCAGGCGATGGGCTATACCACCTTCGGACTGGCCGCGAACCCCAATATCGGCGATGAGCTCGGCTTCAGCCGGGGATTCGACGCGTTCGAGCGCGATCTGGAGTGGACCGCCGGCGACTTCTACCAACGCCTGAAGAACTGGGAAGGACGGCTGCGGCGATCGGAGCCCTTCTTCCTCTATCTCCATCTCAACGACGTTCACGGACCCTATGAAGCGCGCGCCCCGTACTACCAGAAGCAACCGGGTTGGCTGCCCGATCGCCGAGCCAGATATCTGAGCGAGATTGGATACACGGACGAGCACATCAGAATGATCTACCAGGAGTTGGATCTAGAGGACGACACGATTCTGGTCGTTCTTTCCGATCATGGTGAGGAGTTCCAGGACCATGGCGGGTTGGCCCACGATCCCACGCTGTACGTCGAGCTCAATCGAGTGGTGATGGTGTTCCACGCACCTTTCCTGGGAGTGAAGCCCCAGCGCATCGATGTCAACGTGAGTCTGATCGACGTCTTGCCCACCCTGGTCGACCTGGTTGCCGGTGAGCGGCTCACCACCGCGGAAGGTTTGTCGCTGGTGCCGGTGTTGAAGAAGGCCGGTGGGAGCGAGGCCCTCACCGGGGAGCTGAGGAAGCGCACGCTCCTTGCACACCGGTTGGGTCTCTATGAAGTCCGGCCGTTCTGGGCGGCCATCTGGAGACACTGGAAACTGATTGAAAGACCGGATGCGGGAATAGAGGCCTACGATCATCGGAGCGATCCGACCGAGAGGCGGAATCTCTATTCCCGGGATGCGAGCCAAGTTCCCGTCAGGCTGCTGGAAGCGCTCGGGGAGTTCAA
>DATDRI010000428.1:0-3601 GCA_035291825.1 Vicinamibacteria bacterium
CCCAGCCATTTCCAGTAGGCATCGTCGGTACCCGCGAGCTTTCGCGCCTCCATCTCCGCCTGTTCCCACTCCTCCCGTAGAACGTGAACCTGCCAACGGCCGTTGGCTATCAACCCCGCGCCCGGATCCAACGAGGCGGCCTTGTCGTAGGTGGCAAGGGCCTCGTCAAGTCGTCCGGCGCGGACCAGGTGATCCCCAAAGAAGCGATGCCCGACTCCGCTATCCGGGTTCCGCTCCAGGTATTCGAGAATGACCCTCTCCCCGCTTTCAATTCTGGAAGGCCCACTCGCGGTATTCGTTCGCCTCTTCCAGGTGACCTAGATTGGAATAGAAGCCGGGGCGGAGTCTCTCTCTTCCACGTCTGGCTTCCTCGCTTGTCACGAAAAGTAACAACTAGGACGAACGTCGACTCGGGGGCGGCGACGGTGTCTGTGATATAAATCCCCTCCAAACAATAGATTACAAGCATTCTCCTGTCGGCTTTCGCACTGGCGCGGGTCTTGCTCACTAATCGAAGCGAAAGGGGAACGTTATGTGACGTGGGAAGGGTAGTCGCGGCCAATTTGGGACCGCCACCGGATGGGTTTCGTAGTTTGAGCGATCGTCGTGGAAGCCATCCCTAGAACGCGTTTTTTTCTTGGCTTTCGTGCTAGTCGCTCCTGTTCTTGCGAAGGCTCAAAGCAGGCACTCTTTAAGACCTCGCCCCATCATCTACTCCCGGGCGCATCCCCGAACGAGCCGGTGCGAACCCTGCCCTCGAGTTGGTTTCCCGAGCGCGTGTAGCGCTCCCCGTTCCGATTTTCTGGCGAACAGCTCGACCGGTGATCTGAACCTCATGGAGGCAGCCGGAGAAGCAAAAAAGAGAGGCAATCATGAGAATGTCGGTGTTGAAGAGAATGGCGTTAACGCTTCTTGCCGTTGTTTTGGCGCTCACCTGGGCTCGGAGCGGACGGGCGCAGGCCGATTGCATCGTTGAGCGCGGCCAGGATCCCCTGGAGGTACTGCTTACTGGAGCCAAACACAACGTCTTCATCGGGCTCGACAACTCGGGCACGATGTCGAGTTCTTTCCTTGGCACGCCGGCTCAGGGCCCCGAGTCCTACGGCCCAGACAAGAGGGACACGAACGTCACCGACGTCTGCGGGGGCATCCAGGCGGGCGACTGCTCGGCCAGGCTGCGGATTGCCAAGGATGTCTTGACTTCGGTCATCAACGATCCCGACCTCAATGACAGCGAGGGGAAGCCTCTGGTCAACTGGGGGTTCTTCTACACCGCCTCCCAAAACGATAGCGTCGGGAACCTCGGCGCGATGTCCTGTGCCGTTCCACAGAAGGACGCCAATCTCAACTTCGTTCTCGACTCGGAGTGCGTCGGTCTCGACGCCGATAAAACCTTCCCTTCGACCTGCGAATTTTTGGACTCGAAGGAAATCATCCTCGATAAGCTTCAGCCTAGATTCCTGGGCGGCATCAAGAACAACGGCGGCACCGCCAACGCCATCAGCCTCAACCAGATTGCCGGCATCGTCAAGCAGAACTACATGGGCGCCAACCAGAAGCCCGGCCAGAGGAACTTCATCATCTACATCACGGACGGCTTCGAGGACTGCTCCTGTGAGAAGAAGGACGGGAGCGGCAACCCGCTTCCCATCAGCTTCACGGCGGGAACGGCCGGAGTGCCTCTCGGGTCGGTGCCTTTCCTCGCCTCCGGCAAACCGGCGCTCCGGAATGACGACGTCGCACCCTTCGACCCCACGCAGAATATACCGGTGGGCACCAACAACTCGCTGCTGCGGGGCTATAACATGGGTATCATGTCCCAGCATGCTCTCCAGATCATCGACCCCAATCTCGACGGCTCTCAGGGAGACATTTTCATCGTTCTCATCGGCCAAAATAACGCCTCCACCCGAGCCGTCAACACCCACTGGGGATGGGAGGCTTCCGGAGTGTCTCTCGGTCGTCCGCTCTGTCCGGCAAGCGGCGGCCTCGGATGCGCCCGGCCGGGTGGTTTTGCGGGTAACGAACAAACCATGAAGGAGGCCATCAAGAATGCGGTCCTTCAGGTAGGAGTTCCCTCGGCCACCGTGAGTCTGGGGGCCCCTGTGGTGGGCTCGGTGAAGGAAGTGGTGGCTAGCCACACCAACACAACCCAAGGCCTAACCGGCGCGGATTTGCTGGCCAGCGGGGCGGCGGACACCCAGGTTCGAACGCTGAGAGTGTCACACCGCAATAATGTTCTCTTCACCACATCTCTCGACACGCCGGGGTTCGCGGGGCACCTCAAGGCTTTTAACAACTTCGAAGTTCAGGCAGACCAGAGCCGGACCGCCGACTTCACGGAGATCTGGGACGCGGGTGAGGTGCTTCGAGATCGCGAGTTGAGCGTCGACCCACGGAGAATCCTTTACAACCTTCCGGACGGAACCGGAGGCCAGTTGAGCTCAATGCCCGGAACGACGAGTCTCGCTCCGAGCGACTTGGGGGTGGCCGCCGGCTTCTTGAGTGACCTCGATCCCACCGGGCAGGGAGCGAAGACCAATGCGGATGCGGTCGAGATTGTAGAAAAGGTGATCCAGGGCTGGCGGCTGGTCGTCGACTCGACTAATGGATTCTACAATGGGGCCAACCTGAACTTCGTGGAAACCGAACTCGATGGAGAACCTACATGGAAACTCTTCGAGGCAACGAACTCCGCTCCGGCCGTCGTGCTCAACCCACCCCGATCGCCCGATACCGACCCACCGCAGCCGAGCCTGGAATACCAAACCTTCTTTGACGATCAAATCAACCGAATGACCGTCGTTTACCTGGGGACGAACGGAGGGATGATCCACGCCTTTCGGGCCGATAACGGCTACGAGATCTACAGCTACATCCCCCACGACCTTCTTCCCAATCTGCCGAGCCTGGTGAGGAACCTGGTGAGCGGTAACAACGGAGTCTTGAACCATGAATTTTTTGTCGCATCCTCGGCCACCGTCCAGGACGCGTTTCTCCAAGACTCCCCCAACGGCAGCCCTGAATGGCGTACCGTGCTGGCCTTCGGACGGGGCCCGGGGGGCAAGTTCCTGACCGCCCTGGATATTACCGACGTTGGGGAATGGGACGGAACCAATTCACTCTCTGTTCCGACCGACTTCCAGCCTCCCGAGCTCTTGTTTACGGTCGGCAACCGTGACGGGGTGGTGGACCTCGACCCGAACGGAGAGAGCTACGATGGTTTGGGCGAGACCTGGTCCGTCCCGGTGATGGGAAGAGTCAATAATGGCGGCGCCGAGGGCCAGTGGGTACTCTTTGCCGGCTCGGGCTATGGCTGCGTGGGTACAGACGAGGGGAGATTCCTTTACGTGCTCAAGCTCGAGGACGGGAGCGTGGTGAGGAAACTGGGGCCGATTCCGGATGTCGTGGACGGCGCCGCCGGCGATCCCGGGGTCGATCAAAACGCCCTGGTCGCGACACCCGCTCTCTTCAACCCACACGAGCCGGGAGTCAACGACGGGAGGGACTTCGTCACCCGGGTATATATAGGCGACTTACAAGGGGTGGTGCACAAGCTGGACTGCACCGACGCCGATCCTGCAAACTGGGAGTTTGGCGT
>DATDRI010000429.1:0-1866 GCA_035291825.1 Vicinamibacteria bacterium
CCCTGCATGTCGGTTCCGTTCAACGCCTCGATGGCGGCTTTGGCTTCCCCGGAATCCGCCATCTCCACGAAGCCGAATCCGCGGGACTGGTTGGTATGTCGGTCGACGATGATGCTGGTGGCGTCGACCCGCCCGAACCTCTCGAACGCCTCCCGCAGGTCCGCTTCGGTCGTGTTAAAGGGGAGATTCCCAACGTAAATATTCATCTTCCAAGCCTCTCCTGTTTGCCAAGCGGAGACGTCACGACGGCTACGTTGGTAAGCCCATCCGGAAAGAACGACCAAGGGAGCGCGAAGGGATTTGCATCGAGAGGACTTGGGACCGGATCGTCACCGACGTGTCACGAACAACTATCTCCGTGGAAACACGAATCCATTCAAGCACATTTTCAAGAGGTGGGCAAGTGGGTTGACGGAGAGAGGGAGGTTGCAGCGTCCGCTCAGCGAGCCGTTCCGCCGTCTTCGACAGCGAACGTATCCATCATCAAGAAAGGGTCCCCGAGAGGATACAGAACGGGACAGGTGCAGCCCCGACTCCGGTACTCTTCGACCTTGGTACGCGCCTCCTCCGGGGTTCCGCTGGCGGTGACGCGAAGAACGAGCTCATCGGGAACGAGATGCATGGCCTTTCGCACCTGGTCTTTGGTGGCCGGCCAGCCCAAGATGGACCGGATCTTTTGAACCGTCGCCGGCTCGACGCCCGACGCCTGGGCGATGTGAGGCTGCTGCGCCAGATACTGAGTCAGGAGCTCCTTGGCATTCTCCACGGCGCGGGCCCGATCCGGGTCGACCGAGCACACGATGAGCTGCGGCCGGTCCAGAGTTTCGAAGTCCCGACCGCCTTTTCTGGCTCCTTTTTCCAAGTGCTCCATGGCGCGGTCGTTGTACCCGGGCGGCACGCAGTAGTTCAATAGACACCCGTCCGCGATCTCGCCGGCGAGCTCCAGCATCTTGTCACCGGTGGCTCCGATATAGACCGGCACGTTGCGCGGCTCGCGGCGTCCGTGGACCAGGTCCAACTCGATTCCCTTGACCCGATGAAACTCTCCGTGGAAGGTGACGTTCTCCAGTCGAAGCAGTCGCCGAAACACCTCAATCGTCTCCCGCATGGCGAGGAGCGGGTTTCGCCGCTCGATGCCGACGCTGGCTGCCAGCGGATCCCACCAGGCTCCGATACCACAAAGAATGCGATCGGGCGCCAGATCGTCCAGGGTGAGGAAAGTGGCCGCCAGCAGGCCGATGTTCCGGGTCCAGTTATTGATGACGCCCGATCCGATGCGAATGCGCGAGGTCACCGCTGCGAAGGCGGCCATGGGAACGATGGCATCGCGCACCAGTCGACTCTCCGCCTGCCATACCGCTTCGAAGCCCTTGGCCTCGGCGTATTGCGCGTAGCGGATGCCGTCGGCCAACGGATGCGCATCTTGTAGATAGAGGGCTACCCGACGCTTCGACATGGAGTCACAGGATAATAGTGGGCGTGGGGTGAATCAAAGGGTCGCCTGGCGCCTACCAGCCGGCCATCCGTTGCCATAGCCTTTCCGCTTCGCGATGAGCCTCGTCTCTTATCTCCGTGATGTCCGCGGTTTGGAGGACTCCATCTTCCACCACCACCCGACCGCCCACGATGACGTGACGTGGTGGGGAAGTGCCCGGCGTGACGACCAGGTCTGCGATGGCTCCCTCGACCAGCGGTCCGAACGAGCGCCGCCACCGTTCGCTGGCTAGAGCCCATCCGGCGGCGAGACGCTTCGCCGCCGCCGCCCGCTCGACCTCTCCACGCTCCTTCGCCAGCCGGGCGAGCTCGGCTTGCTCGGCGAGCATGTCGGCCGGGTAACCGTCGGTGCCCAACGCCACCCGGTCGCTC
>DATDRI010000430.1:0-4406 GCA_035291825.1 Vicinamibacteria bacterium
TACTTCGTGATCATCATGGGACTCATCAGCTTTCTCTCCTCGTTGGGAGGCGGGTCAGGAGTTTCCCACCTCGCCCATCTGGGAGGTCTGGCGGTGGGCTATCTCTACCTGCGCTGGGGCGGGGTGCGGAGCGGCGCGCGCCGCAGTGCCGGCCGCAGCAGTGCCGGCCGCAGCAGTCCCGGCGGCTTCCTCCAGGACAGCTACCGCCGTTGGCGGATGAA
Source organism: Vicinamibacteria bacterium (assembly GCA_035291825.1). Lineage (GTDB taxonomy): Bacteria > Acidobacteriota > Vicinamibacteria > Marinacidobacterales > DATDRI01 > DATDRI01. Next base: position 222 of record DATDRI010000430.1, read on the forward strand.
GAGGCTACGCAAGAAGTTCGAGGAGTATTACCAGAAACGGGGCGGCGGCGGTCCCCGCTACACCATCCATTGAGTCCTGCCGATCATGGGACCCGGCCGGGCCTCAGACGAATCGCGTAAACGGTTTGTCGAAAAGCGCCACCGGGTCGTCCACCTTGAGCGCTTCCCGCACGAAGAAGGCTTCCCCGAACTCGACGTCGATGAGAGAACCGAAGTATCGATGGATTCCTTCTATGCGTGCCAGAAAGTCGGGATGGCTGATCGTCGTTTCCGGCTCCTGGGAGGTCGGATCGTGGAACTGCGAACGGTGGGCCTGGATGGCGCCCAACTTCTTCTGGTAGTAGTCGCTCACGTCGACGATGAAGGAAGGCGCGACGCGGTGAGGGACGAAGTAATAGATGACCCGATGCGGCCGATGGGGCTCGCCCTCCGCCTCGAGCCGGGCGAGGCCCGCCAAGTAGGCCGCTTCCGCGACCAGCGGACCGGAGAGGGCGTGATCGGGATGATTGTTCTCCCAGTAGTTCGTGAAAACCAGCCGCGGCCGTAGCTCCCGTATCACCTGGACCACCGCCAGTTTCGAAGACCAATCGACCGTCAGACGACCGTCGCCCAGGTCGAGACACCGGCGGGTGACGGCGCCCAGGAGCTTGGCGGCTTCCTCGGCCTCGGCGGCTCTCTTCTCGCGCGTCCCGCGCGTCCCCATCTCCCCCGCGGTCAAATCGACGATGGCGGTGCGGTAGCCCAAGGAGGCCAATCGAAGAAGCGTCCCGCCCACCAAGAGCTCAACGTCATCGGGATGCGGACCGAAGGCAAGCACATCGACCTGCATGACAGGGGCATGCTAGTGGTCCGTGGTGCGGCGAGTCAAGATGAGCGCAGAGACTCGCCGTCGAGGCGATCCCACCCCGCAGCTTTCAATCGATGGTCAGATCGACTTCGGTGCTGGCTCTTCGACCGAGGCTGGAGCTCGAGATGCGCAGGGTGACCCGATAGAGTCCGGGCGGTAGCTCCGACGTCGGCAATCGGAGCACGACCGGGAAGCCTCTTTCGTCGGCGCTGGAGAGGCGAAGGGGCGTGGTATGAGCTCCTGAGGCGACCTCCAGCCCGTCTCGGTGAATGACGTAGGCCAATTCGGTGTCGTCTCCCAAGGAACCGGCGTCCTCGCCCTGGAATATGCGGAAGTAGAGATAAGCGTCCTCACCCCTTGGCAGCCTCGGGGTGGGCCGGATCTCGATCGGCTGGGCCTGCCCGGACGCTGCTGCCGAAGGGGCAAAGACCGGGACGATGCTCGAGAAACCGAAACGATCGCCGAAACCCTCGGGAACTTCCAGAGGGGTAGAGGACTGGTGGAGCTGCTTGCCGGACGCATCTTCCACCGTCAACTGGAGCAGATAGAGACCGGGAGCCAGTTTAGGACTGCGAACGACGAAAAAGCTGCGCGCGTCGACCCGTTCGGTGAACTCCGCGACGGTCCCCTGCACGCTATCGATGACCGCGATCTTCAGCCTTCGCTCGACGAGCTCTCCGTCGGCGGAGAGTAGATCGAGCGGCAGCGCCACGGTAATGGGAACGTCCACTTCGTTGCCGGCGGGGAACAGATAGGTCGTGATCTCCAGCTGATCGGGCGGCGAGGGTCCGGAGGGAACTCTCTCGGCGGGGCTGGCAGGGTTGGCCGCTCGGGGCGGGACAGGCTCCCCCCGGGACGGTTCTTGCTCGGCAACCGCGGGCGGCTTCGGAGGCGCCGCATCGGTGGTCAGAGGCGCGCGATCTTTTCGGGCTATGTAGCCGCGTCGGGCAACCACTTCCACGTTCGGTCGATCGACGCGCACCTCGATGCTCCGGAACTTCCCATCGTAGTTCGTATTGCTGGGTGCGTAGCTGATCAGGTAGTAGCGGCGGTTCTCCTGGCCGACCCTCCGCAACGCCGGCTCGAAGGTCTCCAGGTTGTAGTAGTACCTACCTCCCGTCTCATTGGCGAGCGGGAACAGCCCACCGATGGCGAACGATCGAGACGAAGAGACCGCCGCCGATTCGTCGGTGGCGGCACTGACGCCTCCTAATCCGCCGATGTTGATCGAGTAGATGCTGGCATTCGATTGATTGAAGGCGTCGACGGTGTCTTGGAGGTAGTTGAGGTAGTTCTCCGTTTGCTCCAGCTGGGGTGAGAGGAAGATGACGATTTTGCGCCCGGGAAGTTGCCCGAGACTCTGTCCCAGGCTTTCCAGAGTCTCGTAGACGTTGCGAGTGCCGAGGTCGCTGCCGGTGCCGGCATAGAGGTCCACTTCCAGGAGGGAGAGCTGGCGAATGGTACGGAGGGTCTCTGCCTTGGAATCCCTGAACTGCTGTAGGACTTTAGTGGAAAAGCCCATGTCGATGATCAGGGCCTCATCGCCGTCCGCCATCGACTCGACGACGAAATTCTCCAACGCCATCTTGGCCCTTCTGATGTAAGTCGAGCTCGCACTCTGGCGGTTGATGATGAAGACGAACCGGCGTGGAAAGGCGTTGACCGCTGCCGCCGGCGATCCGGGTTGCGGAGCGGCGGTCTCACCCTGTGGGGCGACCCGCGCGACGTAGGATGTCCAGTCGATGACTTCGAAGCTATCGATCTCCTGGCGGACGCCGTCTTCCAAGACCTGGAAATCCTCTCGAGTGAGGCCCGCGATCGGCTCGCCCTGCCCATCGAGAACCAGAACGTCCACCAGCACGGCGGAGACCTCGGCGCGGAAGCGGGGAGGTGCTTCCTGCTGAGGCTGCTGAGCCTGCTGAACTTGTTCGGCCTGTCGTTCCTGTTGGCTGGAGCCCGCTGCCGCCGAGAGGAAGAGAGAGAGTGCGATGAGGAACCAAAAGGCGCGCATGCAAGAGCTCCTGGTGGAGGTCTTCAGTGTTTTTCTGGCGGTTCTGGCGGTCTTGTCTCTACCGATAACCTCCTCAAGACCCTTCGGCATTATAGAGACGCCGCTCCGGCTTCACAAGCTCTCGTGACATCCTTTCAGGACAGGGCCAGCTCCGCCATGGTTCTCAACGTTCCGGGATGGCGAGTGGAGCAAAGCAGCGTGGTGAGAGGTACCGGGTCTTCGACCGATGTCATGAAACCGAGGCTCAATCCGAGTCGCATGGCGGCTCTCGAGACTCTCAGCGTCGATGGCTCTGAATACGCTCGCTAAGGGACCGGCGAGAACGAGACACCGTGCGGGAAGCCGTAATTGGCTTGATGCCGAGACGAGGGCACAGGGACTCGAGGATACAGGACTCGCACCTGGGTTTTCGGGCCTGGCAGGTAGCCCGGCCGTGCAGGATGAGCCGGTTGCCGATTCCGATCCATTCCTTCTGGGGAATGATCTCCATCAGGTCCTTCTCTACCTGAAGGGAGTTCTTTCCACTCGAGAGCCCCAGCCGATGGGAGAGTCGATAGACGTGAGTATCGACGACCACACCGGCCGCCTTGCCGAAACCGTTTCCCAGAACCACGTTGGCTGTCTTTCGCGCCACGCCGGGAAGAGTGAGCAACTCCTCCATGTTCCGTGGCACGCGGCCTCCGAAGTCTTGGACGATCTTCTGACAGGCGCCTTGAATCGACTTGGCTTTGTTGCGAAAGAAACCCGTCGACCGGATGAGCCCCTCGATCTCGCCCCGGTCGGCACCGGCCAGATCGGAAGCCTCCGGGAAGCGAGCGAACAGGGACGGCGTCACCTTGTTGACCCGCTCGTCGGTGCATTGGGCGGAGAGAATGGTAGCCACCAGGAGCTGTACTGGAGTTCGGTGATCGAGCGCCGTGCCCGCCTGGGGAAAGGCCTTGCGAAGCCGTTTCACGATCAGGCCGGCCCGCCGCTTCCGCTCCTTCTGGGATTCGCGTCTCATGAGCTGACGTTGGCCTGATCGCGGGCTCGTCGCCGGTGAGCGAGATCTCATGCGACGGCGACCAGGACGTCTTCTCCTTCCACTTTGACGGGGTAGCCGGCGACGCCTATGGAAGGATTGTCGATGTTCTTCCCGGTCGTTACGTCGTACTGCCAGGCGTGCCAGGGGCAGGTGACCGTCGATCCGTCCAGCGCCCCCTCCCCCAGTGGACCGCCCTGGTGGAGGCAGGTGTTGTCGATCGCGTAGAAGGTCCCGTTGACGTTGAACAGGGCGAGGATCTTGCCCTCGGCCTCGGCCACCATACATTGACCCGGCGCGAGGTCG
>DATDRI010000431.1:0-3912 GCA_035291825.1 Vicinamibacteria bacterium
TTCATGAAAGCGAAACGCTCCCCGCCGAACTCCTTACCCCCCTTGGCCAAGGCCCAGCCGGCGTGCCGCCTGCTCAGCGCGACTTCGAAGAGGCGCTCCAGCCCCACCACAGCCAAGAAAACGAAATAGCCTTTCACCATCGGAGAAGGACGAGCTCCGAGCAAAACCCGGGGCCCATGGCCAGCATCAGTCCGTGGCTCCCCGCCGCGGGACGGTGGCGCTCCAGGGTATCGCCCAAGACCAGCAGCACCGACGCACTGGATAGATTGCCCACGCTCTTCAGGCTCTCCCAGGTCAAGGCCAGAGCATCTTCGGGCAGCTCGAGCGCCTCCTCGAGCGCCTCCAACACCTTCGGACCGCCGGGATGGCAGACGTAGCTCGAGATGTGTTCGAGGCTCAATCCCTGATCGGCGAGAAACTGCTCCACATCCTGGCGAACGTGCTGGCGGACTACCCGAGGCACATCCGCCGAGAGCACGACCCGGAAGCCCTCTCCGGTGACGTTCCAACCCATGACCTCCTCGGTCCGGGGATAGAAGACCGAGCGGCTGGCGACGACGGTCGGGCCCCGGTGGGCGCGTTTCTCGCCCACCAGTACCGCGGCCGCCGCCCCGTCTCCGAAGAGTCCGCTGGCGATGATGTTGGGGATGGAGAGGTCTTCACGCTGCAGGGTGAGACTGCAGAGCTCCACAGAAAGCAGCACCGCCACCTGATCCGGATAGGCGCGCAGGTAGTCGGCGGCTCGCGCTATCCCGGCCGCCCCTGCCAGACAGCCGAGGCCGAAGATCGGCGTGCGTTTCATGTCGGAGCGCAGGCTCAATCGGTTGGCCAGAAGAGCGTCGATGGAAGGCGTGGCAATGCCGGTCGAGGTGACGAAAAAAATATGATCGATGTCTCGGGGTTCCAGGCGCGCAGCGGCCAGACCATCGGCGATGGCTCGCGCCCCCAGCTCCACCGCGCAACGGATGAAGGCGTCGTTGCTGACGGCAAAGGAATCCAGTCTCTGGTACTCCTCGAGGGGTAAGGCCAGATGGCGACCCCCCACCAGCACGTTCTGATGAAGACTCTCCAATCTATCCACGTTGTAGTGGCGCTTCGCCCAGTGCTTCTTGAAAGCGCCAATGAGAGTCTTTTGGTCGCAGTAGTTCTCGGGAAGGGCGCGGCCCACCGCGGCGATATGCATCTCAGTTCTCGGCCGCTCCCAGAGAGTCTTCGCTGAAGAGCTCCAGTGGCAGGCCCAGATTGATCCTCAGCTCACCGAGGGTGAGCACCGTGCCGCTTTGTGCGACCAGATTCTCCATCTCGATCCGGTGGGCGATGGGTACGCCGTCCACCTCGCGCACGTCGGTGAGCCTCGCCTGCTTCACCGGCTTGCCATCCTCGTCGTAGAACACGGCGCGGATGGTGAGGAAGTTGTCTTTTCTCACCCAGCCGCGCAGCTTCCCATAGGCGATGCGGTGCCGGGGTATCCCCTCCATCAGGTAGCAGGGCACGCCCTCTACGTCCTCTTCGCCCACCAGACGGTGTGCTAGATCGTCCAGATGAGCCCCGCCTGCCAGATCGGCGTAGGAAATATCCGAGCCGAGGAAGGGGTCGTCCTGGTCACGTCCGGCGATGGGTCGGACCAGATCCAGATCGGGAAAATAGGCCCACTGGCGGTTGCGGCTACCGCGCTCGGCAACCACCAGAAAACGGGTTCCCTCCATCGCAACCGGCTCGAGAAGCGTGATGAGGGCTCGATAATCGACACTTTCCCGGCGCATCATGAGTTGAAAAACGCGGTGCTTCTCCTCGCCCTCCGCGGTGATCTCCATTCGAACCGTTGCGGAGAGATCTCTGATCTTGAGATCGACTTCCTTGGCATGGGCCACGATCGCGCCGGCGGAGAGCTGAGCCGAGAGAAGCATCGTCGCCGTCAAGCCGGTCATGGCGAGGCCTCTTCACGACGGAGATAGAGCTTGCATCCGGCCACCAGGTAGATCATTCCGAAAACGATCAGCGCCCCCAAGGCCAGGCCGACGTCCGAGAGCGAGCGTTCGCGAAGCATCAGATCGTTGAAGGCCTCCATGGCCCAGGCGGTCGGGAACAGGTGTGCCAGTCTTTGCAGCCAGAGCGGCTCGATGGTGATGGGCCACCAACATCCGCCGACCGCCGCCATTCCCATGATGGCGATGGTGCCCAACTGCACCACCGAGTCGCGGCTGGGGGCAAGCGAAGCCACCAGCAATCCGAAAGCGGCAGAGGCAAAGCTCACTCCCAGAATGACCAACCCCAGCGCCAGCAGGGAAGGGCCCAGTGAGATCCCGAAGACGGCGCGGCCGAAGGTGAACAAGAGCATCATCTGTAACACGCCGATGAGAAGACGGGAGATGACCTTGCCGGTGACGATGGTGCTTGCCGAGACCGGACTCGCCGTCAACCGATAGAGGATGCCCCACTCCCGCTCGTCGACCAGACCGAGCCCCACGCCGAGGAGCATCCCCAACATGAGGAAAGTGACCCCGAACCCCGGCACGTTCTGGTCGAAGGTATTGAACGAGGTGCGGGAGCTGGTCAAGCTCTGCTCCTCCAGCCCGACGGATTTGTCGATGAGACGCGATGCCAGCTGGCCGGCGTCCTGCGATACCGCTTCGAAGTCCACGTCGCCGGCGTGCGTCAAGACCTCGACCACCGCCACGCGACTGGCAACTTGCGCGGCTACCAGCGCCGCCTGGACACGCCCCACCTCACTCTTTATCCTCAGGAGCTCGAGATGCTTCACCGGATCGGTCAGCAACCGAAGACGCACCGATTGCCCTTTGCGGAATCCCACCGTGAAACCTTCGGGAATGACCAAGGCTGCCCCCGCCTCGCCGGACTCCGCCACCAAGCGCCGCGCTTCCCGTTCATCGACTCGAGTGACTCGAAGACCGGGGGCTCCGTCGAGCGACCGAATCAGCTGCTCGGCCACTTCACCCCCGTCCAGATTCGCTACCGGCAAGAGAAACCCTGTCTCCGCTCCCTGGCCACGATAGAAGGTCGATAGGGAGAATCCCGCCAACGAGATCACCACGATGGGAGCGAGTAAGAGGAAGAGAAAGGCCCACCGGTCACGGAACAGGAGCCGAAGGTCCTTGGTGACCAACACCGTGAGCTCTTTCAACAATGAAGGCCTCTCCCCGGGCGCGCTCCCCGCCGCCCCCCATAGTAGCCGCATCCAGCCTCCGGAACGAACCTGAAAAGGAAAGCCAGGTCCAAACGATTAATTGTGTAGTTACAATAACTTGCAAATACTTGACAGAAAAGTCATGTATATGGCACAATTTGCTTGAGCCCTCAGCCCGCGCGCAGTCGCGCTGGCCGTAGCGAAGCCGGTCGAGGCGGAGGCCGGGGCCGAACGAGGAGTGAGACCCCAACTCCAAACAAGTCGACGAAGCGCGAAGGCCGGGGGGTGGGGCCCCGGGCCACTGATCGATGAAAGTCACCGCACAAGAAGAATACGGAGTCCGCTGCCTGCTCCAGCTGGCGCGACGCGCCGGAGAGCCGAGGCCGGTCACGGTACGCGAGGTGGCAGCCTCGGAGAGCCTCTCGCCTGCCTACGTGGAGAAGCTCCTGCGAGTTCTCAGCCGCGCCGGGTTGGCGGAGTCGATTCGGGGCACGCGGGGCGGTTATCGCATGACCCGACCTCCGGAGACGGTGACTCTTGGCGAAGCGGTGCGAGCTCTGGGCGGATTCATCACCCAGTCCGATCTCTGCGCGCGCTTCACCGGAAACGACGACTGCTGCGTTCACACCACGGACTGCGGACTGCGACCGGTTTGGTCGGCGGTGAACCTGCACATCCAGAGACTCCTGGACAGCATGCCGCTGAGCTCGCTGCTCCAGGGAGAAATCAAGATCGCGTCGCGACTGAACGAGACGGCGACTTCCCTG
>DATDRI010000432.1:0-5804 GCA_035291825.1 Vicinamibacteria bacterium
AGTCCGTACCTCATGGCGACATGAGGAGGTCGGCAGAAATGGCCGGCCCGCTTCGCTTTCGAGCGAAGAGGTAACAGATTAGAGCGAAATTCCTTGTCGGGTAAGTTCCGACCTGCACGAATGGCGTAACGATAGCCCCGCTGTCTCAACCAGGGACTCGGCGAAATTGAACTAGCGGTGAAGATGCCGTTTACCCGCGACAGGACGGAAAGACCCCGGCACCTTTACTGCAACTTGGCAGTGGATCCCGAAACAGCTTGTGTAGGATAGGTGGGAGGCTATGAATCAGGGGCGCTAGCTTCTGAGGAGCCAACCTTGAAATACCACCCTGGTTGTTTTGAGATTCTAACCCAGACCCGTTATCCGGGTCGGGGACACTGTTAGGCGGGTAGTTTGACTGGGGCGGTCGCCTACTAAAGAGTAACGGAGGCGCTCGAAGGTTGGCTCAGGCTGTTTGGAAATCAGCCGCAGAGCGTAAAGGTATAAGGGAGCTTGACTGCGAGACCTACAAGTCGAGCAGGTGCGAAAGCAGGCCCTAGTGATCCGGCGGTCCCGCATGGAAGGGCCGTCGCTCAACGGATAAAAGGTACGCCGGGGATAACAGGCTGATCCAAGCCAAGAGTTCACATCGACGCTTGGGTTTGGCACCTCGATGTCGGCTCATCGCATCCTGGGGGTGAAGACGCTCCCAAGGGTTGGGCTGTTCGCCCATTAAAGCGGTACGTGAGCTGGGTTTAGAACGTCGTGAGACAGTTCGGTCCCTATCTGTCGTGGGCGCAGGAGATTTGAGGGGAGCTGACCTTAGTACGAGAGGACCGGGTTGGACGAACCTCTGATTTACGAGCTGTTCCGCCAGGAGCATCGCTCGGTAGTCACGTTCGGTCGGGATAAGCGCTGAAAGCATCTAAGCGCGAAGCCCACCCCAAGATGAGATCTCCCGGACCGCAAGGTCCCTAAAGGCCCCTGGTAGACCACCAGGTTGATAGGCCCGAAGTGTAAGGCGAGAGATCGCTTCAGCTGACGGGTACTAATCGGCCGTGCGGCTTGACCTTAGAATTTACTAAGAGCAGATAACGGTTCTTCGCATTGCGCGTGGTAGCACCTACCCGCCTTGGCCCACGGGCCTCGGCGGGCTGCCAGATATTCAAGATTTCCCGGCGACTCTAGCGGAGGGGCCACACCCGTTCCCATTCCGAACACGGAAGTTAAGCCCTCCAGCGCCGATGGTACTGCAGGGGCAGCTCTGTGGGAGAGTAGGTCGTTGCCGGGAGTAAAACGCGAAAGCCCGGCCATCGCCCGACTAAGGGAGATGAGCCGGGCTTTTCTGTTCTAAACCGAGAGTGGGATTCCTTCTCAGCGGTAACGGTCGGGCTGCCATCGACGGCCGAGGCTGATGATCCGCTGCATGAGCGCCTGGTAGTTGAGGCCCGCCCGATCGGCGGACTCCGCGAAGTCCTCGCCAGAGGCGATCTGAGGATTCGGGTTTGCCTCCAGCACGTAGATCTTTCCGCTGGGGTCCAGCCTGAGATCGAGCCGGGCATAGCCGCTGAGACCCAGAATGCGGTAGATCCGTTTGCAGAGATGCTGGATGGCTTCTTGTTTCGCCGGCGGTAGATCGGTGGCTTCGCCGGTTCGGATGCCGTGCCGCTTCTGATAACGGCTGTTCCACTTCACCCGACCCGTTGCGATGGGAAGCACCTCGTCCCCCTTCTTCATGAAAAAAAGCTCCCACACCGGAAAGACCTGCAACCGCTGATTGCCGATCACCCCGACGTAGAGCTCCCGGCCTTCGATATAGCGTTCGGCGATGGCATCCGTCTCGAAGGTCTGGTGGATGAAATCGACCCTCTCCTCCAGTCGCTCGTCGTCGGAGACCACCGAAGCTTGGGATATGCCGGCCGAGCCCTCGAGGACGAGCGATTTGACGATCAAGGGGAAGGCAAGCCGCTTCGGTTTCTTGATGGACTTCCCTCTCTTGAAGACGACGAACTCCGGCACCGCCACGCGGTGGTAGGTGAGGAGCTGCTTGGAGATCGCTTTGTCCCGGGCCAGCATCAGACCGCGCGGATTGCAGCCGGTATAGGGCATTCGAATCAGCTCGAGATAGCTGACCACGTTTTGGTCGTAGACCGCGACGTCGTCGAAGTCCTCCAAGAGATTGAATACGATGTGCGGCTCGAACTCATGCATGGCTTTTCGGATCGCGCCTAGATCGCTGCCAACGCCCAGAGCGTGCACTTCATGGCCGATCTCTTCCAACGTGGTGATGACGTCGTACTCCATCTTCCAGTCGGCTTTGAGGATGTCGTGGCCACGGACATCCTGGGGGGGCACCATCCCCTCGTGCATGAGCGCCAGGACCCGACACTTCCTCATAGGCTGACGCGATGCCGACCGGTGTGAAGGTGGTTCATGGTCTGGACGGTCAGCAGAACGGTAAACTCGAAGGCCGTTTCCTGCTCAGGTTTGGAGAGTCGCAAGTTGAGATCTCGGCAGCGTTGGATCACCTCCGCCAAGACCTGATCGACCAGGTACTGATAGGCTCCCGTCCACCTCGCCACGGTGCGCCGGATGTCTTTGCGCCGCCGCGACAGGAAAGAGGCGGCAGGCATATTATCCGCGAATTCCGGAGCGTCCGAGAAGAGTCGACGGAGGTCGCGATCATAGAAGGTCGGATAGTCTACCTGATAACGCTCGCGTTTCTCCCGGTAGTGCGTTCCCAGCGTCTTGCGCAAGCGAGACAAGGGATCCACCTGCCGGCGGGTTGTCACAGAAGGTTTCCTCGAATTGATGTCCCGCATGAGCCCGTCCGTGTACTCCAGTTTCGTCAGGGCGCGCCACCCGGCGTACCGTTTTCGCCACATGGAGTCGGGGCTCAACCAAACCGCGAAGGTCTCCGCAAAATCCTCGTCCGGATGGCTCTGTGCGTACCAGGCGTCGAGATGGATCACGTAGCTCCTACTGTAGGGTCTGGGAGCGTAGTGCTCGGGATAAGGTTGGGACGACTTTCCGAAGAGTCTGACGCGTCGTCGTCGGAGCCTGAGTCGGTAGGCATTGTCGATGGCGTGCCCCACCTCGTGTCGCAGGATGCGAAGACACGATTCGGGAGTGCCGCCCTCTACTTCCAACATCTTCGCCCGCTCGAGCTGGGCGAGGCGAGGATGGGCCAGGTAAAATGGAATGGCGACTCCCGGGACGCCGTCTGGAGTGAACCAGTCGTCGGAAAGCCAAAAGTGCGGTCTAAAACGGATGCCGCGCGCCCTGAGCTCTCCGCACACCTGTTGGATCCGCTCTTCCAGAACCGTTCCCCGGATACCCACGCCAAGATCGCACATGCGAACCCTGAGGAGATTTTTCTCGCTCAAGTGCTCCCAATGAGACGGGCCGGTCTGGCGCGATCGCGACCGGCCCACGCGGCGCTTCATGATCCATCCTTTCTCGATCGGTGGCTTATAGTATGCTCACTCGCCTGGCCGGTCTCAAGACCTCTATCAGCGCTGCGGGGCCCCACCCCCGCGGCTTCTCGCTCCGGGAGTCGGCTTCGCCTCGCCCTGCGCTCCAGCTGAGGGCTCCCCGACCACCGACCGGAAGCTCCTGAGAAGGCTGGACATGCGGCACTATGGCTCGGTATGATGCCGGCGCCGGTGGTCCCCCATGGACGTTCCAAGCTACCTTGGTCGGCTCGACCTAGAGGGTGTCGGCCCTCCCGATCTGGAGTGGCTGGTCCGCCTCCAAGAGAGTCATCTTCTCAAAGTTCCTTTCGAGAATCTCGACATCCAGCGAGCCGTCGAGATAGTGCTGGATGAGGAACGCATTCTTCGAAAGATCGTGACGGATAGGCGGGGAGGATTCTGTTACGAGCTCAATGCGGCCTTCGCCTGGCTCCTGCGACAGCTTGGCTTTCGCGTCGATCTCCTCTCCGCCGAGGTGGCTCGGAAAGACGGCAGCTTCGGAATTCCGTTCGATCACATGACGCTTCGAGTCGAGCTCGAGCGCACCTATCTTGCCGACGTTGGTTTCGGCGACTCCTTTCGTTACCCTTTACTCCTTGAGGCCGGCCTGGAAACGGAACAAGTGGGATTCGTGTACCGCCTGCGTGAAGAAGAAGACTGGTGGATCCTGGATCGACAACCCGTGGGGGCGACGGTCTTTCAGCCCCAGTACCGTTTCACGCTCGAGCCGCGGAGGCTCCCGGATTTTGCTCCCGGCTGTCACTACCACCAGACCTCACCGGAGTCGACCTTCACGCAGAAAACGATCTGCTCCATCGCCCTACCCGATGGCCGCATCACCCTTCTTCCCGAGCGACTCCTGTCCACGCGAGGCGGAGTGAAGTCGGAGACGTCGATTAACGGACGCCGTCAATGGGAAGAAGCTCTCAGAGAGCAGTTTGGCGTGAACCTATAGCGCACGGGGAGGACGCTCGGCGTATGGAGACGAAGATTAAGAAGGTGGAAACGGAGTAACCGCTGAGTGAAATACACTCGTCTCGGTCGTACCGGCCTCGAAGTCTCCCGTGTGTGCCTGGGATGCATGAGCTATGGCGATCCCGCCTGGCGTCCGTGGATCTTGGATGCTCAGGCGGCGCGCCAGCACTTCGAAAAGGCACTGGATCTAGGGGTGAACTTTTTCGACACCGCGGACATGTACTCCGATGGGGTGAGCGAGGAGATTACCGGGCGGTATCTGCGGGAAATGGCGCCTCGGGAGGACTACGTTTTAGCGACCAAGGTCTTCTTCCCCTTCCGCAAGGGGCCGAATCGGGGAGGGCTCTCGCGCAAGCACGTGCTGGCAGCCTGCGACGCATCACTTCGGCGACTGGGTCTCGACTACATCGATCTGTATCAGATCCACCGTTGGGACTCTCGGACTCCCATTGAGGAGACACTCGAGGCTCTGGATTCTCTGGTGCGCGCCGGGAAGGTCCGATATCTCGGGGCGAGCAGCATGTCGGCCTGGCAGTTTGCCAAGGCGCTCCATGCGGCCGACCGGAATGGCTGGCACCGGTTCGTTTCGATGCAAAACCACTACAATTTGATCTACCGCGAAGAAGAGCGGGAGATGATACCGCTCTGTTTGGATGAGGGCGTGGGAGTGATTCCTTGGAGCCCACTGGCACGGGGGTTCCTGACCGGAACCCGATCTCGGGAGAGCAAGTCGACGCGCCGAGCCGAGTCGGATTCCTTCGCGGACGAGATGTACTTTCGGGAAGCAGATTTCGAGATACTCGACGTGGTGAGGGCCGTTGCGGAATCGCGGAACCTGAAGTCGGCGCAAGTCGCTCTCGCCTGGCTTCTTTCCGCTCCGGCGGTCGACGCACCCATCGTGGGGGTTACCCGCGTGGCGCACCTCGAAGAGCTGGCGGCTGCGGTGGACATCGGCCTCACCCCGGAAGAGATCGCCCAACTGGAAGCACCTTACCAACCTCACCCCGTCCTCGGTCATCGACTGCACAGCCCCAGAGAGCTCGTTCAGAAGCACCGCCGCTAGCCCGGCGTCGGCAAAGGCGCTTGACAGCTTGCTCCGGGCTTGGTATATTTGCTTACCGACCGACCGGTAAGTCATGAGACCGCCGGCGTCACGAGCCTAAACCCCTGATAAGGCTCTGGATGTGGGTCGGGGGGCCTCGCGAGCAAAACCTTTCGAGACACCCGTCTCGGGTGAGAGGAGAGGCAGTATGGGAGACCAAGCTTCGGATCGAGTGACCATTTTCGATACCACGCTGCGGGACGGCGAGCAGTCCCCAGGCGCCAGTATGAACCTCGAAGAGAAGCTCCTAGTCGCCCGTGCCCTTCGTGACCTCG
>DATDRI010000433.1:0-4276 GCA_035291825.1 Vicinamibacteria bacterium
CTCTACGTTCTGCAAGTGGCGTCGGAACTCACCGGGAAGCGACCTCAGGGCTTGTTCGACCAGGTGCTCGAACTCCGTTCGCTCCACGCGGTAGGGAAGGAAGTAATCGGCCGGACTGAGCTCCGCGGCACGAGCAAAGGCGCGGTCCGCCTCCGCCAGCTGATCCAACTGGGTGTGGACGAGGCCCAGGGCGTAGTGGCAGTCGGCGGAATCGGGTTCTCGCTGGAGCGCGTCTTCGGCGGATCGTTTAGCGTCGCGGAAGCGCGCCCGGTCCAGGAGCCGCGTGACGCGGTCTGGAATCTCCTCGCTCGGAAAGCTCACGTGCTCCTTCGAGTCCTCCTCCCTGAAGTATACGCTCTGACTCTTTCTGTTTCCGGTGCGGTTCTCCGAGAAGTATGCTGTGAAGTGCCGTATCTTGCGCGCACGCACGACATGGAGCTAGAAAAGGCCGATTGTCCCGTAGAGGCGGGATTCTCCGAGACGCGACTGCCAGCCGCCTTGCGGATTCTCGACGACGCGGTGCTCGGACAGGCTTTTCCCGGCGGGATAGCCGTGGTGGGGCGAGGAGGAAAGCTAGCTGGGGAAAGACCCTTCGGAGGTTTGGACTACCGCCAGGACGCGCCGCGGGTCTCCGCGGATACCATCTACGATGTGGCGTCTCTGACCAAGGTGGTGGTGACGACGACCCTGGCCATGATCCTTTATGAAAAGGGAGAACTGAGACTGGACGCGCCGGTCCGGGACTACCTTGCCGAGTTCGCGGGCGAAGGCAAGGACCGTGTCACAGTCGCCGACCTCTTGTCTCATTCCAGCGGGATTCTCTGGTGGAAGGATTATTACCGGTCTTTGGGAGGAGATCGGCCGTTCGCCGAGGTCAAGGCGCGCTACGTGAGAGAGATTGCGTGCCTGCCCCTGGACTATCCACCGCGCACCAAGTCGGTCTACTCCGATCTGGGATTCATTTTGTTGGGGGAGATTCTCGAGCGGGTCGCGCCAGGGCGCCTGGACGAGTTGGCGCGCGTCCACATCTTCGAGCCACTGGGCATGGAGCACACAAGTTTCAATCCGCCTAGCTCCCTGCGTCCCAAAATCGCCCCCACCGAGGACGATCCGTGGCGGGGACACGTTCTGGTGGGGGAAGTCCATGACGAGAATGCCTTTGCCCTGGGAGGCGTCGCTCCTCACGCAGGACTTTTCTCGACCGCCGGCGACCTTGCCGTCTTCGCTCAGACCATGTTGAACGGCGGCGTGTACGGCAAGCGCCGCGTCGTACAGCGTTCCACGGTGGAGCTTTTCACCCGCCGGGTGGACTCGATCCCCGAGAGCAGCCGGGCACTGGGTTGGGATACTCCGTCTCGAGACAGCTCTGCCGGGCGTTACTTCTCGCCATCCTCCTTCGGACATACCGGCTTCACCGGAACCTCCCTGTGGATCGATCCCGTACAGCACCTCTTCATCGTTCTCCTGACCAACCGAGTGTACCCGAGCCGTGACAACGTGGGAATCCGAGGAGTGCGGACGGCATTTCACGACGCGGTCATGGAGGCCCTCCTGGAGGTGCCTCAGCCACGCGCGCGGTGAGGTCGAGGGGGCGAGGGTAACCCGGTGTGGGGTCGATCCCAATATCGTAGGATGGCCGATGCGCCTCCGGGAGCAAGGACCCCGTCTCCCTCGCGGGAGACCGTTTGCGTGGAGGAGCACGAGGCTTGATTACTTCTTCTCTCCCGGGGCGCGAGGAGCGATAATAGCAGCGGGACTGACTTGATTCTTGCCGTCCAGACTAGGTATTTTGGCGGCCGTAAGACCCGGTTTCTTGTCCGGAGAGAACGTACCAATTGGGGAGCGAACACCATGCGATTCCAAGGCTCGATCTGGGAGCCCGAAAATGCTTATCCACACGAACCCTTCCTGCGCCTTCTCGACGACGACGACGAAGAGGACTACGACGACTTCGACGACGACGACGATGACGATGACGATGAGGAAGACGAGGAAAAGGAATCGGAAGAGGATGATTTCGAGGCAGATGACAACGAGTTCATGGACGAGGACGACGACGACGAGGATGAGGAGAACGGCTAGCTGGGAGCGACCCTCCCGCTCGCCTTCCTTCGGTCGGGTTTTCGCCTACCGCAGGTTGTTTCTCATGATGGGACGTGTCTTCGAGCGCCGGAGCACCTCGGTGAATCCCGTTTTGCGGAACGCCGGAGCAAGTCCCGTCCAGGCAAAAGCGTCGGGCATCGGTGCCTTCTTGGGCTCTACTGGGTAGCCTTCCAGGAAGCGAGCACCTCGTCTCTTGGCGTGACGGGCGGCGGCTCCCAACAGCTCGACAGAAACCCCGGAGCGTCGAAAAGGCTTGGCGACGAAGAAGCAAACTACCGACCAGACCGGCTGCTCGTCGACCGGTTTGAGGATGCGAGATCGCGCCAAGCGGGTGTAGCGTTCGCGGGGGCCCAGCGCACACCAGCCCACCGGCTCACGGCCAGCATAGGCAATGAGCCCCAGCTCTTCGCCGGCGGCGAGCATTCTCTTGAGAGCTCTCTTGTTGCCGGTGCCTTTGTGTTTCTCGAACTCGGCGTGATGGCGAATCCAATACGTACACCAGCACCCTCCGCAGGCACCCCGATCGCCGAAGAGTCTCTCCAGATCGGTCCACCTGGCCAGAGTCAAAGGGCGAAAACGGAGCTTGGGAACGGGAGCTGGTCGTGAAGCAATCTTGCCCATCGATGGCAACGCTCGGTGGCTCCGTGCTCGCTGGCGAGCTTCGATCGGCGCGATGCTAACACGCTCCCTGGCGCCGCTCAATGGCAGAAGGTCGGATCCTTCGCGAGTTGCCCGCCATGCTGGGACAAGCTACCATCGGCCGTTCCCGCACCCTCGAGTGAGATGACAAGCCATGCGCAAGAAAATCATCTTGATTACCGGGGCGGCTGGGGAGGTCGGCCAGGCACTGATCAAAGAGCTTGCGAAATCCGAGACTCACCCCCTCGTCACGTTGGATTTGAGTCCCCTTCCGATCGACTTGCCCCACGGCACCCACATCCAGGGAGACATTCTGGATCGGGCCCTGCTCGATCGTCTGGTGGCCGAGTACGAGATCGATACCATCTACCATCTGGCCGCTCTGCTCTCCACCAGGAGCGAGTTCAGCCCGGAAAGGGCGCATCGGGTCAACGTGGAGGGGATGCTGGAGCTGCTGAAACTGGTCTCGGAGCAGTCGCAATGGCGCGGTCGGCCCGTGCAATTCATCTTCCCCAGCTCCATCGCCGCCTATGGCTTGCCGGACCGCGAGACCAAGGCTCGTTATGCCCGCGTGCGGGAGTGGGAATGGAACTCCCCGTCGACGATGTACGGCTGCAACAAGCTCTATTGTGAGATGTTGGGGAGCTACTTCAGCCAGAATTACAAACAGCTAGCCGCCGAGAAGCCAGTGATGCTGGACTTCCGCGGGGTCCGTTTCCCGGGCCTCATCAGCGCCTTCACCCTTCCCAGCGGGGGGACGAGCGATTACGCTCCGGAGATGATCCACGCCGCGGCTCGCGGAAAGCCCTACGACTGCTTCGTACGCCCCGATGCCCGCATCCCCTTTCTCGTCATGCCCGACGCCATCAAGGCGCTGCTCCATTTGGCACAGGCCAGGAAAGATTCCCTCAGCCGACTGGTTTATAACGTCACCAGCTTCAGCCTCACCGCCGCCGAGATCCGCGACCTGGTGATGGCAGCATTCCCGGAGGCGACGATCCGTTTCACGGTCGACGAGAAGCGCCAGGCCATCATCGATACCTGGCCCGCCGATCTGGACGACACGGCCGCCCGGCGGGATTGGGGCTGGCAGCCGGAGTTCGATGTCGAACGGTCCTTCCACCAGTACTTGATTCCCAACATTCGGCAGATGTATCAGGCCTGAGGAAGCCGGCCAACACTGGCCCGGTTCAATAATGATGGCCGCCGCCATCGATGAGCCCGACGCCCGGCCCGGCATGGTCGGCGTCATCCAGAGCTTCGGCTCATCCCTCAACCGGCCTCAACCGGCATGGGCCTCTCCTTCCTTCCGGTCGTGAAAACCACTCTTCCAGGCGTGCCAGACATGATGACAAAAGGCTTACTCTAGCAGCTCTCTGGTCTGCACTTACTTAGAGATACTCCCGCTATGTTTAGTAGCGGAATCGGAAGCACGGTTCCTTCTTTTCTTGCTCGGATGCGCCTGCGCCAAAAGGGGTTGGGAGGTTGCGCAAGAAGAGTGTTGTCATTTCCCCTCTCTCCGAAATCGAGATCT
>DATDRI010000434.1:0-6438 GCA_035291825.1 Vicinamibacteria bacterium
AAGCAACAGGGCTCGGGTAAGGGAAAGGGGGTTGTTTCGCTGTCGGTCTCGATTGGAGTGACCGACAACCGGCAGGGTTCTGTAATGGAGCCCCGGGAGATTTACCGGATGGCGGACAAGGCTCTCTACGAGGCTAAGGAAAGAGGCCGTGACCGGGCCGTTTATTCCGGCGGCTAGCCGATGGCTTCACTCCGGTCTTTCTCCGAGCACGACGTCGACGTCCATCTCTTGGCCCTCACGCACGATGGTGACGGCGACCGTCTCACCGACTCGCTTTCGGGTCTCCAGCAAGACGTTGACGTCCCTAACGTCTCTCACCGGCTCCCCATCGATGCCGGTGATGACGTCGCCGCCCACCGGTATGCGGAGGTTCCCCAAACGGATGAGCCGCTGCCCACCCCGCAGGCCGGCTCGATCCGCCGGACCACTCCGAACCACGTCGGCGATGAGAAGACCTCCCTCCGCGGGGATCCTGGCGCCGACCTGGTTCAGGGCTTCCGCATAGGCAGGGCCTACCGTCCAGAGATTCGCCCCCAAGTAGGGGTGCGCGTACCGCCCCCGCGCGATGAGCTCCGGCACCACGCGCTTGACGGTGCTGGTGGGGATGGCAAATCCGATGCCGGCCGAGGCCCGGCTCGGACTGTAGATCATGCTGTTGACCCCCACCACGCTGCCAGCGAGATCCAGGAGAGGACCTCCCGAGTTACCGGGGTTGATGGCGGCGTCAGTTTGAATGATCTCGCCGATGAAGGGCCCGGCCGGACTCTGGATGATGCGGCCCAGCGAGCTCACCACGCCCGTGGTCAGCGTGCGGTCGAGGCCGAAGGGATTGCCAATCGCCACCACGAACCTCCCTACCTGCAGATTCTCGGATTCACCAAGGGGTATGACGTGAAGGCGGTCGGAGCTGGTATCCACTTTGAGGACGGCAAGATCGTTGGATGGATCGGCCCCGGCAATCTGGGCCGGCACCACTGTGCCGTCAGGAAACGTCACGTAGAGCTCGTCTGCCCCTTGGACGACGTGGAAGTTGGTAACGATGTGTCCCTGCTTGTCGTAGACGAAACCCGATCCGGAGCCTTCTTGAGGTATGGCGTTCATGAAGAAGTCGTAGGAGATGGAGCGCCCGGTAATGTTGACCACGCCCGGCCCGGCGCTTTCGAAGACTCGAATCACCTTGGCTTCCAGGGCTTCGATCTCGGCAGGGGCGGCCGACTGGTTCACGGCGGGCACCGGCAGCGCGGCTGGGCCGACGCTGGCGGTTTGCGGCGAACCTCGCTCTGGAGTGTCAGCCCCCGACTCCTCCCTTAGACACGCCGGTCCGCTTCCCAAGACCAGGAAGACCGCGACCAACGCCATCCGCGCCTGTGCCTTCGTCATGACTCCTCCTGCCCCGAGAGCTCGGTGCTGGTAGAGTAGCACGGGCACGGCAGAGAGCCCTGGCGTCGAATCATCGTCCGGCGGTCATCCCGAGCGGATGGTCAGCACCGGGCACTTCGCCTCGCGCACGACGTGGTGCGCGGTCGAGCCGAACAGCGCGAGGTCTACGGCGTTTCGTCCCTGCACGCCCATGACGATCAGCTCGGCGTTTCGTTCGGCGGCGAGCTTCAGGATCTGCCGATAGGACCTCCCGGAAGCGACCACCGTCTCCGGATGGCACCACTCACGGGCTCCCTCGGGCACTATCTGCTCCAGACGCTCCCGAGCCTGCTTCTCCAGGTATGCCCGGTAATCCGACAGGGCGAAGGCCGCCACATCACCGGCTTCCTCGAAGACCGACTCCAAAACATGAAGCAGAATGAGGCGGCTGTCCGCCTCCTTCGCCAGAGACATCGCATATTCAAGCGCCTTGGTTGAAGAAGCCGAAAAATCAACCGGACAGAGGATGCTCTTGAAGAGCACTTTCTCCGGTTTGTCGGTTGCCTGGGAGCTCGCCGAGACGGTCATCACCGGACAAGAGACTTTACGAAGCACCTTCTCCGTCACCGAGCCGAGCACCAAACGCTCCAAACCTCGGCGACCATGCGTGCCCATGACAATGAGATGCGCCGGCAGCTGGGCGGCCAGATTCACTATCTCATCCACCGCGTCCCCTTCCTTCAGCCGAACCTCGGTGGTGACACCCGTCTCGCGGGCTCGATGAACGAAGCGACCGAGCTCCGCCAGAGCGTCTTCCCTCACTCGTGGATCGGGGAATATGGGCTCCGTCAGATACGGATAGGCCTCGGGCGGCATCAACACGCGGGGGATCACGTGTAACACCGACACTTCCGCTTCGTACCATTTGGCGAGCGCCAGAGCGTGATCCAGTGCGCGTCGCGAGAAGTCAGAAAAATCCGTGGGACAGACGATCTTCTTTATCTCTATCATGAAACCACCTCCCCTCTTCGCATGGGGGTCAACCCTCCCTCGTCCAATGTGCCATCGCGTACTTCTCGCTGGAGTCATACTTCAAGTCCAAGGTGCCGCTGAAATCACTGCGAATTGCCTTGCCCAATCGAGCAACCAAATGCTCGGAAGTGGAATAGACCAGGATCTCCGCTTCCTTCTCCTCCGTGCGGATGATGCGCTCCAACGGATGCTCCTTGGAGGCTTCTGCCGCGAGATTCCTTATCCTCTGAAGGATCTTTTCACGGTGGCTCTCTAAGAAACTGCCACTCAACCTCAGCACGCCGCCCGGATAGTCGTGGAGCGTCCGCAGGCAGGCCGGGCAGAGCTTTTCTCCTTGGATCTGACCCGTTGCTCGCGCCCGTTTCCACCTCCCATTCTGGAACAGCAGGCCGCAGGCCGGACACAGAGTATTGGAGCGATATTTCTTCTCTTGCCGATACGGATCCTCGAGAAGCGGGCGTGAGTCCTTACGGAACACTTCGCTTACTGGAAAGCGACGACGACTCATAGATTCCTCCTTGGCTAGTCCCTGCTGTCCTGCTGCTCTCGCCGGCACCAGGGACCTTACCACTGTTGTCACCGTTCTACGGGTCTCAGCCCTCGTAGTCCCTCTTATTCTCGTAAAAATCCTTCACCTTCTGCCAATGAAGCACCCTAGAGTCGATTCCCCGCCGGCCAACGGCCTCGTCCTCCCTCTTCGCCTGGCAGGGTGCACAGAGCGACACCTCCGGCAGCAGACCCAACCGACTCTCGGGTATGGGTCTCCTGCAACCGAGACAGAACCCATAGCTTCCCGTTTCCACGCGCCGGAGCGCCTGCCGGAGCGCCGTCGCTCGGTCCAGGAATCCACTCAGAATCCGGTCGTGCAGCTCTTGCTCCTCCGCAACCAGCGCGGAATCGACCTCTTCGCTGAGGGGAGTGTTGTCACCTCCACTTGCCAGTTCTTCCGGCTCCGGCTCGAGCTTGAGAGCGGCAACGCGCTTGTTGACGCGATCGAGCTCTTCGAGAAGCCTCTTTCTCGACAGACCGAGATCCACCATGGTGCACCTCCTACTAGCTCCATCTTCCACACTGCACGCTTTGTTCCAATCGGTATCCGGAAGGGCTCCGAACCGCGACGGCGCTAGCCATTGAGAACAAACGACTTGCTCGAGACCACCGCAGATGGGCGAAGCGGCTGGCAAGAGAAAGCGAATCGTGTTGCGAGAAAAGCCCCACTACGGCTCGGGCTTTGAAGAGGAATGACCGGATGCTGGGGACGGCTTGTCGAGCTATACGAGACGCTATATCGCCCGGGTCCTACTAGGAAACGTCCCTTTCAGTCCGGCGCTCGATCTGATAAATGAAATCGCCGAACTCCGTATCATCGTTGTTAGCCGCGTTCGCCGCCAAGTGAAAGACGACCACGCCCCGACCCTCGCTGATGGTGGGCGCCGTCCACTCCACCGTCCAACTCGCGGTGCCCCTAGAAGTGAGACCGTTGCCTTCGTCGGAGTGGCTTACATACTGCACGTTCGCGTCGCCAAATTCCACGATGTGGACGCGCCTGTCGAGCGAGCGGAAAGACCCCGCCTGACGCGCTCCCTCTTCAAAGCGAGCGCTCAGCTGGAAACCAGCGATTCCCATACCGGATCGACTCAGCTTGACGGTCAAATCGTAGGGACGACCTGGGGCGTAACGCTGTGGCACGCCTTCGAGCACCAGGCTTCCTGCCGACTCGTTCAGAGGCTTCTGCGAATGGCAGACATGGCAGCTTCGCTCCCCGAAGCCACCGGTCACTCCTGGGTTCGGGTTGGAGCGATAGGCGACGACGGTGCCGGATCGCGAAGCGAAGAGCGCGCTCGCCGCGCCCACCAGAAGGAGCAACGGGGCAACGAGCCATGTCCCCCCGGAGCGATGAATCATCGCCGACGCGAACCCTGGATCACGGTTGCCGCAAGACTCAAGGGAATAGCCGTGTTCAAGAGGCGCAACATGGCGTCGCCCTCCTTCGTCAATTTGGCGGACGGCAGGGTCGCCACCTACGCGGCCCAAGACTCCAAGCGCTTCGGGTAATCGCCTGCCTAAAGCAGCGAATCCAGGTTCACGTAGGACACCTGGAATTGGGGAAGCTTGGACTGTAGTCGTGACATGAGTGCGGTAGTTTCCTCCGGTGTGTCGAGCTCCACGTTGGCCCGGAATTGAACCTGGCCGTCCTCCACGTCGAAGCGCTGGATGGTGAGATTCTTGGTCGCCTCCTTGAGCACATCGACGACGCTCGAACCCGATGCCGCGAAGAAACGCTCCGCCTCTCCCGTCACCGTTAGCAAGAGGTTATGCCGCCGCGCCCTCTTGCTCAGAAAGCGGCGGCCCAGGATGAAGACCGAAGCGACCAATACCGCGATGAAGGCCAACAAACGATGCTCGGCGCCCAGCGCCAGACCCACCCCGATGCAGAAGAACAGGTAGACGAGCTCCTCGGGAGTCTTGATGGCAGCTCGGAAACGAACGATGGACAAGGCCCCCACCAAACCCAGGGAAAGCGCCAAAGAAGATTTGACGACGAAGATGATCACCACGGTAATCACGGTGAGCACCGGAAAGATATTCGCGAAGTTCTCTCGATTCGACATGGAGATACTACAGCGCTTGTACAGCTCGCGAATGTAGATCGCCAGTACGCCTCCGATGACCATGTTGATGCTGCACCGAACGACCAAGCTGGCCTCCGGGCTCAAACTGTTGTACCAGTCCGTCAGGTTCGTTAGCACTGTTTAGTCCGCCTCCCAGAGCGCACTCCACTCCTCTTCCGCCTTGACTCGAGCCTTCAGCGCCCGAGCGTCCGGGAAGGTGACCCTCCCGGTGTTCCCCATCCGAGCGCTCGGTGACACGTCCCCACCCGGTGCACGAGGATCCTTCCCGTCCACCGTGTAGTAGATGGTTCCCGCGTCTTTGTTGGGATTGCCAATCTCCGCCGTCGTCCGACTCTGCAAAGTGACTCGGGGAGGGTCGAGAGTCGGATAGTAACCCTCCCTGCGAAGCTCCTCCAGGAACCACTCGACGTTTCCGCGCATGCGATCGGCCACCCGTTCGACTTCCGGATAGAACGTGTTCTCACGAGTCCTGGTAACGGCTCCCAGTTCTTGGCGCGCGTCCCCCCAACGCGCCGACTCCCCCAAGACCGCATCCTCAATGAAGTCGTTGAGCGTCCTCCACCTGGCGAGCGCCTCCGCCTCGGTCAGCGCTCCGTCTTGGAAACAATGCCGGAACACTCGGTCCGCGAACAAAGTCATGAATTCCTTACTCTTTCGGAGCGAATGCCACAGTCCAACCATGCTCGCCTCGCTCGACTCTTCCTCGGCGCGAAAGCGGGGATGCACCCAGGCGGCTGCCGCAGGCCCGGATTCCCAGGTGAGCTCGGAGTCCCATACGAAGAACCTCACCGGCGACGGTGGGTTGACACGATGCCCGGCGAACCAGTTGAAATCCGGCCAGTCCGTATTGCGCATGTACCAGCAGAGAACGAGATAGTCGGCAAACTGAGTGACATCCAGATAACCCAGGAGCTCCTGGTAGTTCGATGGCACCCCCATGTCTTTGTCTTTCAATGGACCGGTCAGATAGTTCCAACGGGTCGGATCTCCGTGCACCGTTCCGTCCTCGTTCACGGCGAACCAGTCTTCTATTTCACCGCCCAGATGAGCCGCCAGGAACCAGGCATCCGGACGCTCGCAGGCGTTGTAGAGCCCCCAGTAGAGCCCGTTGATGTAGAGATGGACGAAGGTCCCGTGGGAGCCTAGACCCGACATCGCGATTTGTGTATCTCGAGCCCACTGGTCGCGCGTGTAGCTGGTGCGGTTCGGGTACCAATTGGTCGCCCACGAGCGGTTCTTTCCAGAACGCAATACGATCCGATCGTAGGCGCCCGCAGCGGATTGACCATTGAGCGGTGCGTCGTGAAAGATGGAGGACCTCAGCTTCCCCGTGCCGTATTCGTTCTTGAACACCAGCCGGAACGCGCGTTTCACCAGACGCCAACTGTGCCCCTCGACGGCAGCATCCACTTGC
>DATDRI010000435.1:0-7224 GCA_035291825.1 Vicinamibacteria bacterium
CTACGATTTGGTTCGATCGATGAAGCGGTGAATGCTGGGTAAGTACTCGAAGGTCAACCGCTGCGATTCCGTTTCGCCTGCCGCCAGCACCTCGAGTGCCACCAAGCCGCCCTTGTCATCACGCAATACCGCGGCGTAGTCGACCGAAGGACCGGCGACCGGTTTGCTACCGTCGGTCGCGGCAATCGTCACCAGATGCATTGTCTCGGCTAGCTCCTTGAGCTCCGCGGCGGAGGAAGTCACCGACTGACCGTCCTTTCCCAGATTCTCCAGGCCATCGACCAGCAGCGCACAGGTGGCACCACCGCTCGAGTCCAGTAACTGACGACACATCTTGCGGATCAGAGCGAGATTTGTGTCCTTCCCCGCTTCCACGACGAAGACTCGTTTCATCCATGCCGCGGCTTGCTTCCCACTCTGTTCGACCTTTTTCCACTCCGGAGAGTTCTTCCTCAATCGTCCCTTTTCGATATCTCGAGCGGAAACGCCCGATAGGCGCGCCAGGGTGCGGACCCTGAGCAAGTCTTTGGAGAGCCGAAAGGAAACATAGAGGCAAGGCACGCGGGCAGCTTCGGCGATCTGGTCGGTGAGTTGCTTCAGAAAACCGGAAAGGCGATCACGCTCCTCGTCGACGATCACCATCACCCCGGGGCCGAGTCCGTCCATAACTTCATCCAAGCCAGCGAAGCCGCTCTCCAGGGTTTTCCCTTGCTTCAACTCCAGCTCTTCCAGATAGCTGGTCATCTGTGTGCCCTCGGAGGCGAGGACGATGGGGCTGCTCTTACCCAGAGCCGGGAGTTCGGGCCGGCTCTTGGGCTCGGGCTCTCTCCTGGTCTTCAGACCGATCTGGGTGATATCGGGATCCGAATGGTGATTCTTGGCAGCCCCGGAGCCGATCCGCAGTCCAGGATCCGACGTGGCATTATTCGACGAAGCCGCCGGTTTCGATTCACTCTTGGTGGAAGTAGAGGCTTTGGCACGACTGCCTTCCGGCCGCTTCTCCCCCTCCGCTGAATCATCGGGTCGCGGCGGAAGCCCCACCGAGGCCCGCTCTTTGATACGGCCCACTTTCCGCTCCAGGTCGGAGGCGTGGGGAAGGTCCCCAGCAAAGAGATCCTCCAGGAAGCAGCCCTCCGGGTAGTCCACCGAGCGTCGCCGGAGCTCCTCGTCCAGGTTGTTGTGGACGATGTAGTCCCCCTTGCGGTGCATGTCTTCCAAAGCTTCGAATATCGCGCCGTTCACCGGGAAATAGAAATCCGGACCGGAAAGGGTGTCCAGAATCTTGTACTTGAGCTCCGAGCCGGCCGTATTCACGGTCAGGCATAGCGTCCGCAGCACCGAGGTCTCGAGGTCCAGGAGCTCCCCGATCCGGATTTCGGCGTAGGCCTTCTCTTCGGTGGCCATTTCGTTCCTCCGCTGGCGCTCGTTTCCCGCCAACCCAGCACCTTCTTATTTAGTTGTTCGAGATTCTTTCATGTTACCAAGCGGATGGCGGGCGGCGCAAGTGGCGTTACCCTTCTCGAAGTACCAAGACGGTTCAGACCGCGCGCCCCTCCCACGGACAGCGGGCCGTGACAGTAGCTCAAACCCGCGCGGCTGTGTATACTTCGATCAAGCGCGTCCTAAAAACCAAACAGTCAGCATAATGGGAGTTGGCCGTACAACCCAAGTGACCGTCGGCTCCGATGCGTTCAGTGTCTCGACGAAGCTGCGCACCGGCGACCGGCCCATTATCGAGACTCTGGTGTCGAACCAGGGTCAGGTAGTTTTTCGGGCCGCCCTATCCGTCGAAGACCTGAAACCGATCTTCGCGCACAGCGAAGAGATCGCGCGGCGGGTGGAAGGGCAGCACGCCGCCGTGCTGGGAGACCTCCGCGCGAAGCGCATGACATCACGGGAAGCATCTGTGGCGGTGTCGACCTCTCGGACGCCGGCCCGTCTGCAGCTGGAAAGGGCGCTTTCCCGTCTGGGCCACCGGGATTTTCAGCGGGCCGAAGAGGAGCTGCGAAAGCTCTTACTCATGGAGCCCGGTTACGGAGAGGCGAAGGAGCTCCTGGAAGTCGTGCAAGCGGCGGGCTCCCAGAAGGCGCCGCCGGTGACGAGCATTTCCCATCGACTCCGTGCCGGAGCGGAAGCATTGACCCGAGGATGGAAGAGCTCGGCCATCCAGAACTGGGCTCGCGGCCTGTCGGCCGATCCGTCGAATCGAATCTTCCAGCTCCTGGTGCTTCTAGCGACCACACCCTCGTCGGAGAGAAGGAGCGACTACCTTCAGGAGCTCTTCGGCATCGGCCAGCGACTCCTGAGTGGAGACCGCTCCGAGGAGGCACACGCACTGCTGCTTGCCCTGCAGGCGATCGAGGATCCGCAGGGCGTCTCTCCACAACTCTCCGGAGTCTCACTGGGCCCGTCCCTCTCGTCCGACCCGACCACCCGCGGGCGCTTGAAGCCTACCGATACCCAACCCACGCGGCTGGCGCCACCCGACGAAACCCTCCTGGACGGCATGCCCGCCCTTCTGCCTTCCTTGCCATTGGAAGACGAACCGGCGGAGAGGGGTCAGAACGCTGAGAATGCCGAGCAGGATGAGCATCCGGAAAGACGTGCGGCGCTGGTCGAGGCGAGTCGAGCCGAGTCCGAGGCGGCGCGGAAGGCACCGCTACGTCCCCCGGGCACCTCGAAAGCATATCTCTCCAAAGGAGGGATCTGGGAGAGACTGGGAGTGCCTGCCGCCGCCGGCTACGCCGGTATCGGCGCTCTGGTGTTGATGGTGGCCGGACTCCTCGTTTTCTTGAAGCCCGCGGCGGAGAAAGGAAGCGAGGAGTTAGAGAACGCGGCTCGTTTGGTGGCCGCCGGCCGGTTCGAGCAAGCCGTGGCCACCTACGACCGGATACTGGAGAGCGGGAAATCTGAAGCGGTTGCCTATCTCGGTCGCGGCCGCGCGCGCCTCGCGGCGGGAGAATCCGAGTTAGGCTTGGCGGACCTGTCCCGGGCCGCCGAACTGGCTCCGGAATCGGCCGAGATCCTGGAAGAGACGGCGGACGGATTCTATACGCGTGGCCGTTTCGACGAGGCAGCGGTTTTCTATGCTCGAACGATCGGGCTGGGCCGCGATAGCGCCAACACTCGGTATCGGTTGGCAGTGAGTCTGGTGCAATTGAGCCGTGCCGAGGAGGCGATTCCGCACCTGGAGGCGGCGCTGGGCATCGAAGCCGCTCATGGGGAGGCCCGCTATCTCTACGGCAAGCTGCTGAACGACATGGGCCGATTCGCGGAAGCGGAGAACGAGATTCGCGGGGCTCGGACGCGATTCGACCCCGGTGCGGACTATTTCGTCGAACTGGGCATCGCGCTTCTCGAACAAGACAAGCTGGATGCCGCCGAGGAACTCGCCAGGAAACTGGGACGCCACGACCCCAGGGACGCCAGAGCTCACACTTTGTTGGGAGAAGTCTACTTGGCGCGGAAGCGCTTCGAGGCATCTCGCCAAGAGCTCATCACCGCCCTACAGACCAACGCCGAACAGCCCCGGGCTCAGTTGGCTCTTGCTCGGGTCTGGTTGGCGATTAGCGAGTCGGGCAACGATCCCGGCGACCTCGCCAAAGCCAAACAGATCCTCGAAGAATCGCGCGGCATCCCGGAGGGGACACGCCTTCTCACGCTGGGAGAAGTCTCGCTCGTCGAGGGTGACACCTTCAATGCCATAAACTACCTGGAGAGCGCGCTCGCCCACGGCTGCCACGGTTTGCCTGCTCGACTCTCTCTAGCGGAAGCTCGTTTCGCCGCCGGAGATCTCAACGGAGCGGCCGAAGAGCTACAGGCGGCCGACCTACTCGCGCCCACCGACGCGGCCATTCCCCTCTCGCTGGGCGTCATCCACTCCCAGCGACAAGACTTCCCCCGCGCCTCCCAAGAGTACCTGAGGGCCCTCCACCGGGTGGGGCTGACCAAGCCGGTGGAAGATGATAGCGGCCCGGTGGTCTTGCCGGCTCCCTACCTCGAGCTCCCGGCCCGCTTCGACGTGAATCGGGTCATCCAGGACGCGTACCGCCGAGTGCTCGCCCGGGATAAGGAGAACGCGGTCGCCGGGACACTGCAACAGATTGCCGAGTCGACCTCCTTTGTCATCGCTGGACCGGCCTGAACCCGGAGCTTAGCGACTGCCACGCCGATCACCGCAGATTCCTCTCTCGCTCGACCGGATGAACTCCACCAGCCGGTTGGTGGGAGCGGCTCCCAGCGCCTCCATGCGAGTCAGTGCCTCTTCCCGCCGAAGCTTGGAGCGGTAAAGGATTCGATAGGCCTCTTTCAGGAGACTAACGTCCTCATCGCTGAAATCCGCGCGGCGCAGACCGACCACGTTTAGCCCCACCGCACGCCCGGGCACGCCATCGACGGTAAAGAAGGGCGGCACGTCCAGAGTGATCTTGGATCCTCCGCCCACCATCGCCAGCTCTCCGATGCAGGAGAACTGGTGCACCACCACCCCACCGGAGATGAATGCCTTTGCTCCCACCCGGATGTGTCCGGCAAGGGCCACGTGGCTTGCCACGATGGCCTGCTCGCCGATCTCGCAGTCGTGAGCCACGTGTCCGTAAGCCATGAGGAAACAGCCGCTGCCGATCCGGGTGGTGCCTCCCTCTTTGGCGCTCCGGTTGACGGTTGCGTACTCGCGGATGACGCACCGATCCCCCACTTCCGCGAAGCTCTCCACCGCCCGGTATTTCAGATCCTGAGGCTCCCCACCCAGCACCGCTCCCTCAAATACCCTGACCTCCCGACCCAGCCGCAGTCCCCGCTTGAGTATGGCACCGGCCGCAATGGAACATCCGTCCCCCACCACCACACCCGGCTCGACGATGACCTGGGGCCCGATCCGCACTCCCGAGCCCAGCTCACACTCCGGGCTCACCATGGCCGTGGAATCGATGGCGGTAGAATCAACCGACATGGAATGCGCCGTCCCCCGAGGCGGTCGCCAGCGGTCAGTCGAGGTAGCTATGAACCAAGGCTTCCACTTCGGCGTCATCGAGCACTCGCGTGGATTCCTTGGCGGTTCGAAAGATGGCCTGCACCAGCTCCTCTTTCAAGGGCAGGCCGCGAGAGGTCAACCAGAAGTGAACGTTGGACAAGCCGCACATGGGACCGATCTCGATTCTCTGTTTGAGTCCGAACTCCCCGGCGGGAACTCCCGAATACACGCGGTCGGCCAACCAGACGTCTTTCTTACGAAAGGCCTTGATCACCGCTGCCGCATGCACGCCGGTGCCGGTCCGAAAGGCGTCCGAACCGAACACCGGGTAGCCGGGCGGAATGGGTACGCCGACCGCCTCCGACACGGTGCGGCAGTAGTCGGGAAGGCGCGTGAGGTCATGGTCGATCCACCCCATCAACTTGAGGTTCACCAGCAGCAGATCCATGGAGGTATTCCCGCACCGCTCACCTATCCCCAAGGCGCAGCCGTGCACCCTGTCTACCCCGGCATCGATGGCCGCCAAGGTGTTGGGAATGTCGAGTCCGCGGTCCCGGTGACCGTGCCAATCGATCTTGACCCGCTCACCGGTCTCCGCAACCACCCCTTTGATGAAGCCCACCAGGTTCCGCACGCCGTCGGGAGTGGCGTGTCCCACCGTATCGCACAGACAGATGCGCCGGGCTCCGTGCTCGATGGCGGCGGTGTAGAGCTGCCGTAGTGTTTCCGGTCGCGCCCGAGTGGTGTCCTCGGTCACGTACATGTTGGGCAGACCGTTCTTGACCACGTAGCCGACCGCCTCCCGAGTGTGTCGGAGGAGCCGGTCCAAATCCCAGTCCTCTGCGTACTGGCGAATGGGACTGGACCCGATGAACGTGGCGCACTCGATGGCTATTCCCGACTTCTGAGAAATGTCGATGACGGGGTCGATATCCGCTTTGAGAGTGCGGGCTGCACAATTGGGAGCAATGGAAAGCTTCTCCTCTGCGATCTCCCTGGCCAACCGCAATACCTGCTCCTGGACGTGCGGGCCGGCGCCGGGAAGACCGATATCGGCCGAATGGATCCCGAGGTCGTTCATGAGATGGAGGATCTCGAGCTTTTTCTCGATGGGAGGTGAGATCACGGAAGGGCTCTGGAGCCCGTCCCTCAGCGTTTCGTCGTTCAGCTCGATGGGCTGGGGCGGGCCGGAGAGGCTCTTCGCCTGGACGTTCCAGTCGTAAATGAGGTCCGTCTCACGGGGCTCCATCGGGCACCTTTGGATCCATTGTAGATCGGAAGGCCTCCTCTCGCCCGCCCCATGCCATGATTCGTTTCACGGCTCCGCACCTTCGACGATGGCCGCAAGCCCGGTCATTCCCATGACGTGAAAGCCGCTATCCACGTAGAGCACGTCCCCGGTGACGCCCCGCGACAGGTCGGAGACCAGAAAGACGGCGGCGTCCCCGACCTCCGCCTGCTCAGTGTTCTTGCGCAGGGGAGCATGACGGCGATGGTACTCGAGCATCCTGGAAATCCCATGCACGCCAGAGGCGGCCAAGGTCTTGATGGGCCCGGCGGAAATCGCATTGACGCGAATGCCGCGAGGCCCGAGATCGGCGGCCAGGTAGCGAACCGAAGCCTCCAGCGCCGCCTTCGCCACGCCCATGACGTTGTAGTGAGGGATGACCCGCTGTCCCCCCAGGTAGGTGAGGGTCACGATGCTCCCCCCTCTCCCTTCCATCAGAGGCACCATGCGCCGGGCCAAAGCAACCAGCGAATAGGATGAGACGTCCTGAGCGACACGGTAGCCTTCGCGCGACGTCTGAATGTACTCGCCGTCCAACTCCTCTCGTAAGGCGAACGCCACCGCGTGGATCACGAAGTCCAAGCCGCCCATTTCACGGCGAATCGCCTCCGCCAGCGCGTCGATTTCCTCGTCTCGCGTGACGTCACACGGAAGAATGACGGGCTGGGCCAGCTGCTCGGCCAGTTGTCGGACGTTCTTCTCCAGCCTCTCGCCTTGATAAGTGACGGCCAGACGCGCGCCTTCCCGCGAGACCGACTGCGCGATGCCCCAGGCCAAAGATCGCTTGTTCGCAATTCCAACCACCAGACCCTTCTTGTCCTTCAGGAGCATGAAAACCTCCGGCCGGCAAGTGTATCACCGCTCCTTGGGATCGGTGAGGTGCCAGAAGGGTGCGGATGAACCGGGCCGAAGCTTCTCCCGGTTGGAGAGCGTCTCCACAATACAAGGGACCCACTCCAAGGCC
>DATDRI010000436.1:0-5186 GCA_035291825.1 Vicinamibacteria bacterium
GGTGCGAGAGTCCGGCGGGCGGGTGACGTTCGAAAGCTACCATCCCTTCGCTGGGCTGATGGTCACCGCCAGCAGCCTAGACTTCCGGCGCTATGACTTGTTGTTCCACGAGGAGAATTGGGAACGGATCTGGAACCTGGCGCGCGGCAGCCATTCCGGGTTCCAAATCCCCCATCCACTGCACCAGCTCCTTTTTCTCCCTCCTCTGGCTCGGGAGGCGGGGCTCCTCTTGCACGCCAGCGGGGCGGTCATCGGTGGCAAGGCGTTTGTTTTTGCCGGCCACTCGGGAGACGGCAAGACCACGCTCGCGAGGTTGCTGGCCGCCGAGGGTCTGGAGCTCTTGAGCGACGAGCGGATTGCCCTCCGAAAGGAAGGAAACGCCTTTCGGGCCTACGGTACCCCGTGGCCGGGCGAGGGCGAGGTCGTCTCGCCATCGTCCTACCCGCTGGCCGGGGTCTTCATTCTGAGGAAAGCCCGCCGCCACCGCGTGCTGGCGGGTCGCGGGTCGGTGCTGGCCGCCGAGCTTCTTTCGCGAGCCATCGTTCCCTATTACTTCCGCCGGGAAACCGACAGCATCCTCGGAGTGGTTCACGATCTCGCCACCTCGATCCCGATTCGCGAGCTGGAGTTCTCCCTGTCAGGCGGACTGATCCCTCTTCTGGCGCGAGCCGCCTAACGAGAACGACGAGAACGACCAGAAGGCCGTCCGAAACCCTGCCGCAAACGATCTCCCCGACGTAAGATCTTGGCTTGACAAGAAGAACCGGCTCCCTTATATCTCGCGGTGAGCTCTATCAAACCGGATTGACTGTCGCGGGTGCGTTGCACCTGCCTTCAGGTCGTCTGTATTCTCGCCAGAGCGTAGGAGAGGGAAGACTCAGCGGAAGGAGAGCGACATGGAACAGACCCGTGTGCTCATCATGGGGGCCGCCGGGAGGGATTTCCATAACTTCAACGTTCGATACCGGGAGGACCCCGGCTCTCGAGTCGTCGCCTTCACCGCGGCCCAGATCCCGAATATCGAAGGACGCCGCTATCCCGCCGAACTGGCGGGTTCGAACTACCCCCAGGGAATTCCCATCTATTCCGAGGATGAGCTCACCCATCTCATACGGACTCTAGAAGTAGACGAAGTGGTCTTCGCCTATAGCGACGTGAGCCACAACGACGTGATGCACCGAGCCTCGATGACCATCGCGGCGGGAGCAGACTTCACGCTGCTGGGAGCCAAGAGTACGATGCTGGTGGCGAAGGTGCCGGTCGTCTCCATCTGTGCGGTTCGCACCGGCGCGGGTAAGAGTCAGACGACGCGCCGGGTGCGCCATATCCTTGCCGAGAAGGGAAAACGCGTGGTGGTGGTGCGGCACCCCATGCCGTACGGCGATCTCGTCAAGCAGCGGGTGCAGCGGTTCTCGACGCTCCAGGACCTCGACCGCCATGAGTGCACGATCGAGGAGCGGGAAGAGTATGAGCCCCACCTGGTGGAGGGTGCGGTCGTCTACGCGGGAGTCGATTACCAGGAGATCCTGAAACAGGCGGAGTCGGAATGCGACGTCCTCCTGTGGGATGGAGGGAACAACGATCTTCCTTTTTACCAGCCCACCATCGAGATCGTGGTGACCGATCCGCACCGGGCCGGGCACGAGCTCACCTACCACCCCGGCGAAGCGAATCTACTACGGGCACAGGTCGTCATCATCAACAAGATGGACTCCGCCGACAAGGATGCGATTCAGTTATTGCGTAAGAACATTGCCACCTTGAACCCCAAGGCGATGGTGATCGAAGCGGCCTCGCCCCTTTTCGTGGAAGATGGTGAGAAGATTCGAGGAAAAAGAGTGCTGGCCATCGAGGACGGTCCTACCATCACCCACGGAGGAATGGCCTTCGGAGCGGCCACCCTGGCCGCCCGCCGGCTGGGCGCGGCGGAGCTGGTGGATCCTCGCCCGCACGCGGTCGGCTCGCTTCGAGACACCTTCCGGAAGTATCCTCACTTGGGGAGCGCTCTGCCGGCGATGGGTTACGGCGAAGGGCAGGTCCGGGATCTGGAGGCGACCATCAACGCCTGCGATGCCGAGATCGTGGTCTTCGCCACTCCCGTCGATCTAAGGCACTTGGTCCGGATCTCCAAGCCGGCGCTGCGGGTTCGCTACGAAATCCAGGAGATCGGGAAGCCCGATCTCGAAGATGCTCTCGCTTCGCTCTAGTCCGATATGAAGGTCCGACACCTCACTTCCATTCGGGACCTGAGCAGCGCGGATGTGACGGAAGTGTTCCGCCTGGCGGCCGACATGAAGCGGTCACCGGACCGTTATACCGGGGCGCTGGCCGGCAAGACGCTGGCCATGATCTTTCAGAAGCCCTCCACCCGGACCCGTGTCTCCTTCGAGGTTGGGATCTATCAACTGGGGGGGATCGGCCTCCACCTGAGCGGTAACGACCTGCAGTTGGGACGGGGCGAGACCATTGCCGACACCGCCCGCGTTCTCTCCCGCTACGTGGACGCGATCATGGCCCGCACCCACGCCCATCAGGACATCGTCGAACTGGCCCGCGACGCCAGCGTGCCGGTCATCAACGGCCTCTCCGATCTGCTGCACCCTTGTCAGGCGCTGGCCGACTACTTCACTCTGCTGGAGCACAAGCAGACGCTCCGGGGGAGAAAGATCGCCTACGTTGGCGATGGTAATAACATGTGCCATTCGCTGCTCTACGGGGCCAACAAGGTGGGCATGCACATTGCGGTCGCCACTCCCCAGGGTTACGAGCCCAAGTCGATCATCATGAAGAGCGTTCAGCGTGAGGCCCAGCAAGTCGGAGTCCAGGTGACGTTGACCGAGGATCCCGGCGTCGCGGTGGAGGGCGCGGATGCCGTCTATACCGACGTGTGGGCGTCGATGGGTCAGGAAGCGGAAGCGGAAGTAAGAAAGGGGATATTTCGTCCCTATCAAGTAAACGCGTCACTCATGGCCAGAGCCAAGCCGGACGCCGTGTTCATGCATTGTCTCCCCGCCCACCGCGGGGAAGAAGTCTCAGCGGAAGTCATCGATGGCCCGCAAAGCATCGTCTTCGATCAGGCCGAGAATCGCCTCCACGTGCAGAAGGCCATCCTCCATTTCCTTCTAAGGTGAGACTCAGGCGACCGCTTTGTGTATGGCGACGATGCCACCGGTGAGGCGCCGGTAGCTCACCTGGTGGAACCCCTGGTCGATGAGGAGCTGGCTCAGGGTGTCCGGGTTGGGAAAGCCTGCGATGGAGTCGGCCAGGTACCGATAGGCCTCTTTCTTCTTGCTCACCACCCGCCCGACCAGCGGAAGCAGCCCGTGAAGATAGAGCCGATAGGGGACTTGGAGCAGGGGATGAGTGGGTTGAGAGAACTCCAGTATGGCGAGGACGCCATTCGGGCGGAGGACGCGCCGCAGCTCGTGCAAACCGGCGCCCAGATGCTCGAGGTTCCGTACTCCGAATCCCACCGTGGCGGCATCGAAGGCGCCGGCCGGGAACGGCAAATGCAGGGCATCCGCTGCTGCCAGCTGTAGCGGAAGGTGGGCCCGTATCGATTTACGCCGGGCTCGGGTCAACATCTCCCAGGTGAAGTCGCAGGCGGAGCAGCGTGCCCGGGGAGCTATCTCCAGAGCGAGATCGCCCGTCCCGCAACAGACGTCGAGAACCAGGTCGGTGGGCTTCAGGCCGAGGTCGGAAACCACTTCCCGTCGCCAGCGCCGGTCGATGCCCAGGCTCAGGAGGTGATTCAGTAGATCGTAACGGGGAGCGACACCTGCGAACATGCGGCGAATGGTAGGGGCGTCCGGCACCGTGGACATCCTGTCAGGGAGTGCTCCGCCCAACCCCCAAACTCTGGAGAGCCCAGCGCAGTTGATCTCGCGGAATTCCTTCCACGACCGTGACCCGACCCAGAGCGATGGGAAGAACGAACCGCAGTCCGCGCGGACCGATCTTCTTGTCGCGGTCGACGGCTCGGAGAACCCGGTCCACCCGCAGACGCTCGAGGCTCGGCAGCGGAGCCAGGTTTCGCACCGCCGCTTCCATCCTCTCCGCTAGGGGCTGCCCGATGAGCCGCCGCCGATGGGCCAAACGGCAAGCGGCGATGATTCCCCAGCCGACCGCCTCTCCGTGGCTGAGTCGCATGAAATCCCCGGCCGCCTCCAGACCATGGCCCATGGTATGCCCGAAGTTGAGGATTCTCCTCAATCCGCTCTCCCTTTCGTCCAGCCGAACCACCCGAAGCTTCATGCGAGCCGAGCTGGCTATGGCCCACTCCAGCGCGCGGCTGGATGGTTTGAAAGAAGAAGGAGAAAGTTCCATGTCCCGAAAGAGGGATGGCGAGCCGATGAAGCCGTATTTCAGCATCTCGAAAAGGCCGGAGCGAAACTCGCGGGCCGGGAGGGTGGTCAGAAGGTCGGGGTCTATCCACACCGCGGAGGGGCGGTAGATGGCTCCCACCAGGTTCTTGCCCCCGGCGAGGTTGACGCCGACCTTCGCCCCCAAGGAACTGTCGATCTGCGCGAGGAGCGTGGTCGGCAGTTGAACGTATTGTACGCCGCGTAGAAACGTGGCAGCGGCGAAGCCGGCGGTGTCTCCCACCACGCCGCCACCGAGCGCCACCAGGCCATCCTCTCGCCCGATGCGGTGCCGAAGCAGCCCCTGGTACAGACGCTCAACCGTGCCGAGGTTCTTGAATCGCTCGCCCTCCGGCATGAACAAGAAGACCGCATCCAAGCCCGAGCGAGACAGGCTGGCGCGCAGCTGGCGCCCGAATAGCCGATCGAGCTTCCGTTGTGTAATCACCGCGACACGCCGCGTCCCCCATAACCTTCGCAAGCGGGGCCCCACTCGGCTCAACAGACCCTTGCCGAGAAGCACCGGATAAGGGTCGCCGGTCCGATGAAGTGCTTGCACGATCGCACCCGACATAGCGCGAAATCATACCGGAACCGTCTTCTCCTCACCACCCTGCCACTTGGATGGGAAGGACTATCTCAGCCAGCCGGGAAGCGCTCCCGCCTTACGCGCCCTTTCGTGAAAGGACTCGATGAGGCGCTTTCTTTCCTCGCGAAGTGACTGCAGTGAATCTTCCAGAACCTGCTCGTTGGCGTCGCTGCGAAGGCGCTCCCCCGGTTTGCTCCGTGCCTTCAGTTCCGTCAGACGCCACTCCAGCCGCCGGA
>DATDRI010000437.1:0-2066 GCA_035291825.1 Vicinamibacteria bacterium
TCGGCCATGGGGTTCTACCCGGGACGCCGGTGGAAACGATGGAGGATTTGGTCGAGCACGTGCATCGGACGAGCGCCAGATGATCGCCGTCTTGATGATGGCGCACGGAACGCCGGACTCGCTGGACCAGATGGAGGATTACTTGACGCGGGTGCGAGGAGGACGCCCGCCTTCTCCCGAGCTTATCCGGGAGATGACCCACAACTACGCGGCCATCGGTGGTCGCTCCCCCTTGACCGAGCTGACCCGGGCCCAGGCACGTGCCGTCGAGGCGGTCCTCGGCCCTCCATTTCGGGTCTTCGTGGGCATGCGGAACTGGCATCCTTCAATAGAGGATGTGGTGAAGGAGCTGACCGAGGCGGGGGCGATAAAATGCGTCGGGATTCCCATGGCTCCGCAATACTCGGTCCTGAGTGTCGAGAAGTACCTGGAAGCCGCGCGGCGCTTCGTGCCCCGGGACATTCCCCTGACCTTGGTGCGATCTTGGTACGATCACCCGGGACTCTTGGAGGCCTTCGCGGAGAAAGTGCGTATGGCTCTCGCCACCTCGGGCTCCTTCGACCATGTCATCTTCACCGCCCACAGTCTTCCCCAGCGCGTAAAGGATCTCGCCGGACCTTCTAGTCCTTCCAGTCCGGCCAGTCCTCCGTACCCTGTCCAGGTTCAAGAGACCGCTCACGGCGTCGCCCGGAGGGTTGGGTTGGAGCAATGGAGCATCGCCTATCAGAGTGCCGGTCGCACCCCCGAGCCCTGGTTGGGGCCGGAGCTCGCGGAGGTCTTGGCGGAGACGGCGCGGCGGGGCGGGCGGCGGGTACTGGTCGTGCCGGTGGGCTTCGTTTGCGATCACACCGAGATCCTTTTCGATATCGATCAGCAGGCGAAGACCTACGCTCGAGAGTTGGGTCTGGAGCTCATCCGTAGCGAGTCGCTCAACACCTCGCCGCGGTTCATCGCCGCGGTGGCGGAGATCGTCCGCGCGCACCTGGAGTCGTGAAAAGCACCACGGTCGCGGTGGTCGGAGGTGGCATCACCG
This sequence comes from Vicinamibacteria bacterium, assembly GCA_035291825.1. Taxonomy (GTDB): domain Bacteria; phylum Acidobacteriota; class Vicinamibacteria; order Marinacidobacterales; family DATDRI01; genus DATDRI01. The sequence continues at coordinate 1,034 of DATDRI010000437.1, forward strand.
GTCTGGCCGCCGCCCACACCCTGGCCCGGCAGTCCGTTCCTTTTCTCCTTCTGGAAAGGGAGACGAGGCTGGGCGGCACCATACGGACCGAGCGAGCGGATGGGTTTCTCTTGGATGCCGGTCCCGACGCCTTCCTTGCTCAGAAACCAGAAGCGGTGATCCTGTGCCGTGAGCTCGGGATCGAGGACCGCCTGATTCCCACCAATCCTACCGCGCGCGCCGTCTCCGTTCTCGATCGCAACCGCCTGCATCCGCTTCCAGAGGGCATGGTGCTGACGGTGCCCACCCGGATCCTTCCTCTGGCGATGTCGAGCCTGTTCTCTCCCTGGGGAAAGCTGCGGATGGCATGCGAGCCCTTGATTCCGCCCCGGCGCGGCGGGGGGGACGAGTCGATCGCGTCGTTCGTCACGCGACGGCTCGGCCGTCAGGCGCTGGAACGACTGGCGGAGCCTCTTCTTGCTGGGATCCATTCCGGAGATCCGGAGCGGTTGTCCATGAACGCTCTCTTTCCGCGTTTCGTGGAGCTTGAAGAAAAGTACGGGAGTCTCATTCGAGGGATGAGAAAGATGACGCCGCGACGAAGCTCCGGCCAGTCCGCCTCCGTCTTTCTTTCACTTCAGGGGGGTTTGAGCGAGCTGGTCGAGGCGGTGACCGCCCAGCTTCCCGAAGGATCGGTGCGGCGAGGCGACGGGGTCCACCGCGTTCGGTGGGAAGGTGGCCTCTATGTGTTGCGGCTCGCCTCGGGCGAGGAGGTCTCTGCCTCCGCCTGTATCTTGGCGGTTCCCTTGCGAGTGGCCGAGCGCTTGGTCGGAGAGCTCTCTTCCGACCTGGCCGCACTTCTTGGCGCCATCCGGACGGTTTCGACGGCGGTGGTCTTCCTGGGGTTTCCGCGGGAGGAAGTGAGGCATTCGCTTCAAGGCTACGGCTTCGTTGTTCCGCGAACGGCTAAGCGACGCATTCTGGCGGCGACCTTCGTTTCCTCGAAATTCCCGCATCGGGCGCCCGGCTCTCACGTGCTCTTGCGGGTCTTTCT
>DATDRI010000438.1:0-4087 GCA_035291825.1 Vicinamibacteria bacterium
CCTCCTCACCGGCTGGCCGAATAGTACCGAGGCGGCCGATGCCCGGCGCCTACTGGCCAACCTCGACAGGCCGGAGAAGGTAGAAAGACCCGCCGAGCCGACGAGACGAACGACGCCATCCGGTTTGGTCGAGGTACGCAATATTCGGCAGTGGACCGGAAAGGAGTATACGCGCATCGTCATCGACACCGCCGATGAGGTGGAGTTCAACCGCGGGCGTTTGACCCATCCCGACCGCATCTACTTCGATCTCTTCAACACTCACTTGTCGGAGAGTCTGGCTTCAGAAGTCTTTCAAGTGGGGGACGGTTTTCTCAAACAGATCCGGGTGGGACAAAACAAGCCTGACGTGGTTCGGGTGGTTCTGGACTTCGAGAGCATCAGCCGGTACAACGTGTTCTACTTACCCGACCCCCATCGGCTGGTGGTGGACATACTTGGGATCAAACCGGAGCCCGGAAGCCCAGCGGATGTGAGCTCCCCTGGCCTTCCGCCGAGAACGGCGTCCGCTTCCGGAGATCCGTCTGATGCCGAGGCGTCCGCCACTTCTCCGCCGCCGCCCGGCGAAGTCTCGGCGGAGCCTCAGCCCGCCTCCGCCGACCTGCCTCCCGCTCCGGTTGCCATGCTTCCTCTCCCGCCCGAGCCCACCTCCGATGGGCGCTTTCCCCTTTCCCGGCAGCTCGGGCTGGAAGCGCGGCGGGTGATCATCGACCCCGGTCACGGCGGACACGATCCGGGAGCGACGAGTCACAACGGACTCCAGGAGAAGGATCTGGTGCTGGATATCTCGCGGCGCGTCGCCAAGTTCCTGGAGACCCAGGGTAATTACGAGGTCATCTTGACGCGCAACGACGACGTTTTCATTCCCCTCGAGGAAAGAACGGCCATCGCCAATTCCCAGGGCGCGGATCTCTTCGTCTCCATTCACGCCAACGCCAGCAGAAACCGGCGCGCCCGCGGTCTAGAGACCTACTACCTCAACCTCGCCACATCGCCCGAGGCGGAGGAAACCGCGGCTCGCGAGAACGCGGTCAGCACCCGTCGCATGACGGAGCTCGAGGAGCTCTTGAGCCAGATCATGAACAACAGCAAGATCGCCGAGTCGAGGGAGTTTGCCCATCACGTGCATCAGTCGATGGTGAAACGCGCGGTCGAATCGGACAGGCACTCCCGCGACCTAGGGGTCAAGACGGCTCCCTTCTACGTCTTGTTGGGCGCGAACATGCCCAGCGTCCTGATCGAGGTATCGTTTCTGTCCAACTCGGACGATGCCACACTTCTCTCCTCCGGTGACTTTCGTCACAAGATCGCGGAGTCCATCGTGGAAGGTATCACTACCTACACCACTACCTTGAAGGGCGTGGCCCGCGTTGCCACTTCGCCGATGACTCGCGACATCGATGGGGGCCGCTGACCCTGGCTTGACCGCCCGACGAGCCGGCGCTAGCATAGCTTCATGATGTCGCAGCTTCTAGGCCTGGCGCTTTGGATCCAGTCCAAAGGACAAGGCATCACCTTCGTGGACCTGAGGGACACGGAGACCCAACCTACCTTGGCCTGGGTCATCCTCACCGCGCTGGCTCTGATCGGGATCTCCCTTCTGGTAGCCCTGGGAGTCGGAACAGGAGTCGGTCTCCTGCGGATTTGGATTCGTAAGAGGTTCCCCAACAACCGGTTCAACGGACGCGACGTCGAGCCCCTGACCTTCTTGCACTTAAACGACCATCCTGACCACGAGGGCTCCTCTTCTCTTTGATTCATCTCCTCTGTGAGATGAGCACCCGGGCGCGCAGCTCGCCCTGCCCCGGCCCCACTGAAGCGCTCAGCGTGGCTCCGTGCTCGACGCCGGGAGGTATGGAGAAAAGGACGCGGCGGTAGCGTCTCACCTCCCCGGTGCCGTCGCAGTCCCAACACCACAGCATGAATCCCTGCCCGGTGCCCCGGCAGGCGTCGCACATCTCCCCCACTCGAACCTCGAAGCTCAACGTGCCGCCGTGCCGTGCCTCTTCCGGTGTCACGACGATCTCCGCGTCGGTATCGAGGACCCGCGACCGCCGACGCCAGCGCGGCCGTGCAGCGCTCGGCCCGGGCTCGAACCACACTTCCGCAAAGGGAACCGAGGGAGAGCCGTAGGTGATCGGTATTTCGCTGCTCGAAGTCAGATCGTAGGCGCGTCGTTTCTCGGGGCTGCACAGAACCTCATACGCCTCCTGAATGTCTCGAAACCGCGCGGCGTCGGAAGTCTCTTTCATGTCGGGGTGAAATCGTCTTGCCAGGCGGCGATAGGACTTCTTGATCTCTTCGAGAGACGTCTCCGGGGAAACGCCGAGAATCGAGTAGTAGTTCTTCGGTTTTCTCATCAGGACTTCACGCTCGCTTGCAGAGCGTGGTAGGCCGCCACTTTGTTACGGCCGGTCTCCTTGGCGTAGTAGAGCGCCCGGTCCGACGCCTCCAGCAAGGCCTCTGCCGAATCCACGTCCTCGGGGAGAAGAGCCCAGCCCACGCTGGCGGTCACGCGGAGCGCCCCGCCCCCGGGATGAATGGGCGCCGTCCCCACCGCCTTCCAGACGCGCTGGGCGAACTCCTGCGCGCCTTGGTAGGTCGCCTGGGGCAGGAGGACCACGAACTCCTCTCCACCATAGCGGGCCAACACGTCCCCTTTCCTCAGGGTCTCTCCCAGGACGTCGGCAATTTTCTTCAACACCGCGTCACCGAGAGCGTGACCGTAGGTGTCGTTCAAGACCTTGAAGTGATCGATGTCCAGAAGCAGCAGGGCGAGGCTGCTGGCGCCGCGGTCGGCCCTCGCCAGCTCCCTTTCCAAAGCCTGCTGGAAATATCGCCGGTTGAAGAGGCCGGTGAGGCCATCGGTGATGGCCATTTGTTCCAACCTCCCGTAGACGCGCGCGTTCTCGACGGCGATGGAGGCCTGGTTGCAGAGGATGCGCACCAGCCGCACCTCGTTCGAGGAGAAAGGCTTCCCCCGGCGAGTCAGCAAGAGCGCACCGGTGACGCGATTCTTTACCAGCAGGGGCATTCCCAGGAACGCGGCTCCCAGATACATTCGCTCTCCGGGATAGAGGACCGGCATGCCGGTGCGGAGCTTAAAGCGTATGGTCTGTGGATCTTCCTGCGCCCTCAAGATCCAACCCGCCCAGGTGCGCGAGTCGAGTGGCAAGAGCGAGCCTCGAAACTTCCGCGGATAGCCTTCCGCCACCGGTACCGAGAACTTGTCTCTACCCTCATCCAGCAAGCAAATGGCGCATGCCTCGAATTGGGTGACCTCTTTGCAGAAACTCGCGATCTGCTCCAGCGTTTGCTCCACCGGAAGTCCCTGAGAGAGTGCGGCGCTGGCTTCATAGAGGCGACGAAACTCCTTGGAGAGTATGTCCAGCTCCGACAGCAGCCGCGTCGAAGAAAGCCACTGCCGCATTTGATCCGAGAGAGCACGAGCCAGCTCCTGGCGCGCCGGGTCGAAGTGATCTGGATGCTCATGATCCAGGATGAGAATCCACTGCGGCCCGCCTTGATCGCGGAAGGGGATGGCAAGGAGCGAATGAAGCTCTGGTTGCTTGGCCGGACCGGCCCTCTGGGAATACCAAGGGAAGGGGGGCAGCGGACGAGCGCGCTCGGCGACGGCGAGCATCTTCTCGTCTCGCAGAACGTCACTGAGGAGCCCTCCCGCAAGCGTCACGCGTTCTCCCGTTCGGTCAACCGCCGGACCCGCCACCAAGCGAATGATGAAGCCGGTGGTTCCCGGGTCGGCGCGAAGAAGAAAGGCGCCATAAGCCTCGGTGACCTCCCGAACCAGGGCCAGAAGCGCACCGAGCCGAGCGTCCAAAGCCCGCACATGCTCCACCCGGCCGAGGCGCTTACCTTCTTCTGAGATGGGGGACGTCGCCACGCCCTCCTCGGACACCTCCAGCTCTTCGAGTCCCCGGTTGAGCTTGAGGAGCTCCTCTTCCGTCCTTTCGGATCTCCGCCTCCTGCTCCATTCCAGGAAACCAATCCCCGCCGCAGTCACCGCCGGCAGTCCCAGCGTGCGCAACAAGGCGGCGCCATCCTGGTAACCCCCGATGGCCCAGTTTGC